>CABUTP010000242.1 GCA_902494545.1 uncultured Collinsella sp.
CGAGAAGCACCAATACCGAACAGATTGACCGCGCGTGCCCGCTTAAGACGGGCCGCGCATCGCTCCAAGACGGTGTAATCGAGCGTTCGCGCCGTCGCCTCGATCGTGCGTACGTTGCTTTTCATCACCTTCCCCACGATACGTTCGACGCTGTCATCCATGGAGATGTCCTCGAGGGCAACGTCTTTCTTGTCACCTAAGAGCGCCAGCTCGGCAATCAGTTCGCGTTGGAACTCCTTGTAGCCCGCAAAACCCAAACGCTTGCAAAAGCGCAAAATGCTCGAGGGCGAGGAGAACGTGACATCGGCAAGACCGCGGACGGACAGCCCGACCACCTCGTGCGGATGAGCGCTTACATATGCGATGACATTGCGTTCCGCCGGGCTCGCGCTGAGCTCACGCTCGCGAAGCCGCAAAAGCAATCCGTTTGCCATCTCAAACACCTCCGTTGAGAAGAATTAAAGACCAAAGAATGATTCGTACCGGATATAAACAGCTTTTACGGTACATTGTGCCGCATCATGGCGCACAAGGGGCGAGCGTTCTACCGCTCGCCCCTCAAATCCGACCGCTCGGAAATACACGCGACACAAAATGATTCATCGAGGTCGCATTATTCGTAACAGAGTTGTTAACGGCGTCTCGCATGGGCGCCAATGGGACAGGTCGCGCGTCGAGCCAGCGCGGCCGCCAGCAGCACCAGCAGCATGGCGGTGACATAGCCCGCGGCATCGAAGCCCAGATCGATTATGTCGAAATGACGACCAGGAACAAAGATCTTGTGCACTTGGTCACCGACAGAGCAGACGGCGCAAAAGAGCAGAGCGAGAACGTACCGGAATCGCGCGCACGGCAGGCACTCGCCCAGGCACGCCGCTGTCGCCGAAGCAAACAGTCCCACAAAGAAGAACTCAACGGTATGTGCGACGCGACGAATGTTGGCACCCATCCACAGACGAACGGGCGCAAGCGGGTCGGGATGAACGGTGGCAGTCGTTGAATCCGCGTCCTCGACGGCATCCCCCGCCTGGGTCTCCCCCGCAGCCTCGGGCTGCACGCTGGCGCTTTGCCCTTCCACCGCACGCGCGGTGGACTCGCTGAGCGACGACGTCTGCTCCACGTTTTGCTCCGTCAGTATCCAAATACTTGCCAGCGTCACAACCAGCAGGACAACCGAAATCCATCCGACTATGTGCCTCACACGCGCCAAGGGCTAACCTCCGTCATTTTTTGAGCAGCAGCGAGTGTACCCCCAAATGCAGCTGTCGCTGTAGCGAAATCCAAAATGTTCGAATCGGGGCGCCAAAGGACCGTGGCGCCCCTACTCCATCTCGCGCATCCAGCGATCGAACGTCCCCACGCACACGCCTAGCCGCTTTGCCGCCTGGCTCCGCGTGATATCACCCGCCTCGTAGGTATCGCGCACCAACTCGAATTGCGGAGGACAGGGCTTGCGGGGCCGGCCAAAACGCACGCCGCGCGCTCGCGCCGCCGCAATGCCCTCGGCTTGGCGCCGGTGAATGTTCTCGCGCTCCACCTGCGCCACATAGCTCAGCAGCTGCAAAACAATATCGGCAATCAACGCACTCGTCACGTCCGACCCACCACAGTCTCTGGCGCGCGTGTCGAGCAATGGCATGTCCAGCACCACGATGGCGGCGCCGAGCTCTTTGGTTATGCACCGCCATTCCTCGAGGATCTCGCTGTAGTTACGGCCCAGCCGATCAATGGAAAGTACCACCAGCACATCACCGGAATCCAACGCGCACAGCAGCTCGCGATACCGCGGTCGATCGAAGTCCTTGCCGCTCGCATGATCGGCAAAGATATTCGCCGGTTCCACGCCATAGGCGCCCAGCGCATCCAGCTGCCGATTCAGATTTTGATCACGCGAGCTCACCCGCGCATACCCGTACACCGTTGTCATCTCATCCCCGCTCTCTCGTAAACCTCCCAAGAAGGAATAGGTTTATTTTGGTAGGTTTTATCTCCCCTACAGCAGGCGGAAGACGCAAGCGCGCGAGCGGCAAGATGATTGAACCGCCACAAAAAAGGCGGCCCCAAAAGACCGCCCCGTTCTCTATCAATCACCAAATTCCGGCTAATGAATAAGCCTGAAATCCAAGTGCCCGCGCGTGGTGTTGACGCGCGAGACCTCGATGACCACGCGCTGCCCCAGCTCATAGCGAGTCCCCGTGTCGGCGCCCGTGAGCGTGAGCGCGTCCTCATCAAACTCGAACCACTCGTTGCCCAGACTCTTGATCGAAACCAAACCCTCAACCTGCGTCAGATCTAGGCGCACAAAGAGGCCCATGCTGCTGACCCACGAGATCGTTCCGGCGTAGCGCTCACCCAGGCGGTCCTCGTAGTACTGGGCGATCTTGATCTTTTGCGTCGCATGGCTGGCGGCGTCGGCCGCACGCTCGGCATCGCTGCACGCGCGGCAGATTTGCGGCAGGATGCGCGGCAGGGACTCGCGACCCTTACCGATCAGCCGCGGCGTACGCACCAAGGCGTCCTTGCCGCCCAGCCGCTCGTAGGCCAACTGCAGCTTGAGCACGCGATGCACCACCAGGTCGGGATAGCGGCGAATGGGACTCGTAAAGTGGCAATAGCACGGCGCGGCGAGCGCAAAGTGGCCCTCGTTGCGAGGCTTATACAGCGCACGCTGCATGCTGCGCAGCAGCAACGTGTTGACGAGCGGCGCGTTGGCCGTACCGGCTGCGGCATCAACCGCCGCCTGCAGCTCGTCGGGGCTTCCCAGAGCAATGCCTGCCGCGCGACGGTCATCGATGATACCCAGCTGTGCCAGCGCCACGGCGGCACCGTGCAGGCTGTCGGGACTGGGGTCGTCGTGCACGCGATAGCAGGCCTCGATATCGCGGTCGGCCAGCCACTCCGCCACGCACTCGTTGGCCAGCAGCATGGCTTCCTCAATCAGCGACATGGCGCACGAGCGCTCACGGGCCACG
>CABUTP010000243.1 GCA_902494545.1 uncultured Collinsella sp.
AACTCGATGCCGTGCACGAGGCCTGGGAGCTGTTCGACCACGAGGAGATGATCGAGCGCTTGCTTAAGCAGACCGAGTACATCGACTTCTCCAGCAACACGTATAAGGCCCCTAAGACCTTAAAACGTAAACATTCGGAGCTTGCTCCGCGTGAGATTTACCAAGATCACGAATAATGTTCTGTATAGACCGGCGGTGCTTTTGCATCGTCGGTCTTTTTGTATCTGGGCTTATGGCGATATACGGTTCATTTATCGACGTGTGCCTGAATAAATGGGCATTTTTTCGCAAGGTATTGGTCAGCTTTTGGTTTGACCGCGAAAACTGGTATGGACGTGCGGAAGCTTCGGCGTTCGTTTCCTGACACGATGGTGTTGGGAGGTGTTTGCTATGGCGCAGCGCGAGCAACACGAACGGGTTAAACGGATGGACCGCTGGGCAGAAAAGCTGCTCGGCCATAAGGCGGTGGTCGTGGCGATCCTGGTTGTCATTGCCGCCGCGAGCGGCTTAGCGATGGGGAGTTTTAATAGCCGCACCAGCGGCGTGTCGTTTGAGCATAGTGATGAGGCAAGCGTCTCGGATGCGCACGGGGCCGGGGATGCGTCTCCTGATGATGCCGATGGGTCTTCGGGCAAGAGCTCCTCTGCTGCCGAGGTGTACGTTGATGTGGATGGCGCCGTTGTGAGGCCTGGCGTGTATCGGCTCAAAGAAGGAGCACGGGTATCCCAAGCGCTCGATGCCGCCGGAGGGCTTACGGTCGAGGCGGACGTGACAGGGCTTAACCGTGCGTCCAAGATCACAGATGGCCAAAAGATCTATGTTCCGACGGTGGGGGAGCAACAAGCGGCTGCGGCGGTCGGCGGGGCCGAAAGCGGTGCTGCCACGACCCCTGGCGCGGGGTCTTCGTCGGGGCTCGTGAACATCAATACGGCAAGTGCGGCGGAGCTGCAGACGCTCTCGGGCATTGGGCCTTCTATGGCTCAGTCGATTATCGATGAGCGGACAAAGAACGGTGCTTTTGCCTCAGTCGACGACCTGATGCGCGTATCGGGAATCGGTGAGAAGAAGCTCGCCAAAATCAAAGATTGCATTTGCGTATGAGTGCGACCGAGCGCGAGCAAGTGATGCCACCACGGCCATTGATGCCGTGGACGATGGCCCTTTGTGCCGGCCTGTGTACGAGCTGTGGCTTGGTGCTTAACGTGGCGGCCGATTTGCTGCTGGGAGAGCGATCGGCGCCCGTCGCATCGCTCTGGGCCATTCCCGTTGCGGCTGCGGCTTGCATCGTATTGGCTCGGTCCTGTATGCGCCTTGTGCGGTGGAGACGATGGCTGTATGCCGCGGCCCTTGGCATCGTGGCGGGGTCGGTCGTGTCCGCGGGTTGGGCGATTGGGGCGCTGCGTGCTTCGAGGGCGCTGGATAATCGGGCTGCGAGCAGTCTTGAATTTGTTGTGCGCGGTGACCCGTCCATCAATGACGGTGCGTACTCCTATACCTGCGATGCGTATGCGGGCGAAAAGCGTTTAGGTCAGGTGCGGCTGTCGTGTGATCGCGAGCTTGGTGCCGGGTCTCATGTGCGTGTTATCGGCCGCGTTTCGCGCTTTGAGAACGATGCGTATGGGCGCTCGCGCGTACTCCGAGGCGAGGTGCGCAAGGTTAAAGCCGTTCGGATTGTGTCGGTCGATGAGGGCTCTTCGGGGCCGCTGCTTCGGCTGCGAAATGGGCTGCTTGCGTCCATCGCGCCTGCGACCGACCCAGCGCGCTCGCTCATAGCCGGCATTGTCTGTGGACGCTCGGCCGAGCTGCGCGCCCAGCCGGCGGGCGACTGGTTTTCGGTAACGGGAACGGCGCATCTTATCGCCGTTTCGGGCGGCCATTTGGCTATCGTGGGGTTTGTAATCGAGGGTGTATTGCAAAAGACTCGGTGTTCACGTGGTCTTCAACGGGCGATATTGGCGATAACGCTTGTGGTTTACGCTGCCTTTACGGGTGCCTCTCCCTCGGCCGTGCGCGCGTGCTGCATGGTGTTCGCGACGCTTGTCGTAAACGGTGCGGGGCGTCGCCGGCACGGCCTTTCGGCACTCTCTGTAACCATATCCATCTTTGTGCTGCTGCGGCCGACGGTGCTGTACGAGATGGGCTTTCAGCTTTCATGTGCCAGCGTCTTTGCCATCCTGTGCTTTTGCCCCTATGCGACCTACGCTTTGGGTGAGCTGGGTGTGCCATCGGGCGTTGCCAGCATGCTTTCGGTCACGCTGTGCTCGCAGTTGGCGACGCTTCCCATCACCATTCCTGCCTTTGGTACGTTCTCGCTCATTGCTCCGCTGGCGAATGCTGTCATCGGTCCGGTGGTGAGTCTACTGCTTGCTGTGTCTATCGTGCTGATTCCCTTTTCGCTCGTGGAGCCGTTGCAAGCTTGGGCACTCGTTGTGCCCATGATTGCCGCCCGTTGTGCGTTGTTCTTCGAGCAGCTGTTTGCCGCCATGCCGGGTGCATCCGTGAGCGTTCCGTCCGATAGCATGTGGATTTATCTAGTGCCGTGTTTGCTGGCGGTTCTGCTGGTCTGGTGGCCGCGTCCCCGTGCACGGCCCACGGCGGTGGGGCTGCTATGTTTGGTATTTGCAGCGGGTGTTCCGTATGTCTACTGGGATCGCTTCGCGCCTCCTTCGGTGACGGTCCTCGATGTTGGCCAGGCCGATGCGATTCTGGTTCGTCAGGGTGGCGCCGTGGCGCTCGTGGACTGTGGGCTCGATGAGCGCGTGGTGTCGGCGTTGGTTCGCAATAACGTCCACCATATCGACGCCGTCTTTGTGACACATTGGGACGAAGACCACTGGGGTGGTCTTCCCGATGTGCTCGATCAGTTTTCGGTTGGAACCATTGTGGTCGCGGCCGATGCGCTTGACGGCGCGCCTGCTGAGGTTCTAAATCGCCCGGGCGTAACGTATCGGCAGGTGGCTTGCGGAGAGC
>CABUTP010000244.1 GCA_902494545.1 uncultured Collinsella sp.
CCCGTCACAAACGTGCTGCTCAGGGCAAAGACCATCCAGGGTTCCATCCCCGTCTGCGCCATAATCATTCCGCACGGCGCGCCTATCGCAACATAGGTAAGCATCACCGGCCAGACGGTTTTAACGATTTTGAGCACCATAGCGTTCCTCGTCCCAACAAGCTTTCCGAGCCGCATTCAACGATGCGGCAGAATCATCGCCCGGCAGCAACCGAGTTCACCTACAATTGCCACCGGATCGAAAGACACAGCTTTTTAGGAAGTCATTATGACAGCTATCGATCAGGCCCGGGCGACCGCGGCCTTCAAACGCTATACCGATGCTTACGATGCCGCCAATCCGCGCATCGCACTCAAGATCGAACACACCTATCACGTGGCGGAAGCGTGCGATACCGTGGCGCGTGAGCAGGGCTGGTCACCGCAGGACATTGACCTAGCTTGGCTTTGCGGCCTGCTGCACGATATGGGCCGCTTTGAGCAGCTGCGACGCTGGGACACGTTTAAGGATGCCGAGAGCATGAGCCATGCGGCGTTGGGCGTCGAGGTTCTCTTTGGCGAGAGCCCCGACGACGCGCCTGCCACAACAAGCATCCGAGATTTTATCGAGACCGACGAGTACGACGAGCTCATTCGCGTGAGCATCGCCTATCACAGCGATTTCCGTCTACCCGCGCAGCTCGGCGAGCGCATGCGGCGCTTCTGCGATATCGTGCGCGATGGCGACAAGATCGACATTATGCGCACCATCGCCGACAGCACCGTCGACACCATCCTCAAAGTGGATGAGGACGCATTTCTTGCCAGCCACTTCTCGGCACCGGCGCTTACCGCCTTTGACGAGCACCGCTGCGTTGCTCGCGACGAACGCGACGAGCCCGCGGACTACCTGGTAGGACTCATCTGCCTTATGTTTGAGCTCGTCTATCCGGCGAGCCGCGCGTTGGCGCGCGAGCAGGGCGATATCTACCGCCTGCTCGACGCGCCCTTTGGCATTACGCGCTCCTTTACCGACCCCGCCATGCAAGCGACCTGGGAGCGCCTAAAGGACGAGATGCGCGACTGGCTGGCGCGCGCCTAGCGCTCAAGCTGGGTCAGCAGCTCCTCGACGACCTCGACGGCATCACCGACAACCTTGTACTGGGCAGCACCAAAGATGGGGGCATCCGGGTCCTCGTTGATGGCGATAATGCACTCCGCCCCACCGATGCCGGCAAGATGCTGAATGGCGCCTGAAACACCGATACTCACGAGAAGCTTAGGCGAAACCGATACGCCCGTCTGGCCAATCTGATGGCGATACTCCAACCAGCCGGCCTCCACGACAGGTCGCGTGCAGCCAAGCTCGGCTCCCAGAGCCCCGGCGAGTTTTCGCATCAGCGGCAGGTTTTTCTTGGAACCAATGCCGCGACCCACCACGACCAGGCGCTCGGCATCGGCGATCGAAGCCTGCTGCCCCCACTCCTCGGCGGGAATCGAGATCTCGACACGAGCCTTGGTGTCTTCCGCAAGGAATACCTGGGTAATCGTGCCAGAGCGGCTGTAGTCAAACTCGGGCTCCCTAAAGATGCCGGGGCGCACCGTTGCCATCTGAGGACGGTGGTTGGGGCAAATGATGGTGGCCATCAAGTTGCCGCCAAACGCCGGGCGCGTCTGCTGCAGCAGGCCCGTTTCCGCATCCATCGAAAGCACGGTGCAGTCGGCCGTAAGGCCCGTCTGCAGGCGTACAGCAACGCCAGGTGCCAGTTCGCGGCCAAAGACGGTCGCACCGCACAGAATGGCCTCGGGCTTGCGCTCTTCCACCAAATCGCAGATCAGTCGGGCGTAAACCTCCGCATCGTTCTGGCGCAGACGCTCGTCGCGACAGACCAGGACCTCGTCTGCACCGGCGCAAACCAGATGCTCCAGGTCGCCGAGAGAACCCTCGGGGCCCATACCGACCAGTGCCACCAGACGGCAACCGCGGGCATCGGCAAGCTCGCGTCCCTTGCCCATGAGCTCGTAGGCCACCGAGGCCACGACATCGTGCTCGTCGGTCTGTGCGAATACCCAAATGCCTCGATATGCATCAAGGTCCACCGCGCCAGCGGCCTCGTCACGCTCGATCGAGATGGCATTGACGGGGCAAGCGTCGACGCACCCACCGCATAGGATGCAGCCGTCGGTTACGCGGGCGCAACGGTTGGGCCGCTCGCCTTCCACTACGATGCCGCCAGAGGCACAGGCGCGAACGCAGCGACCGCAGCCGATACAGGCTTCGCTATCGATAATCAGTCCGCTCATCTATGCCATCCCCTCGATAATCTTGGCAAGTTTTGCCGCCTGCTCGGACGCCGTGCCGTCAACGGCCTCGCACGTTTGGTCGCGGTCGGGCACAAACGATCGCACGACTTGTGTCGGCGAGCCGGCAAGGCCGCAGCGCGCGGGGTCGGCGTTCACGTCGGCAGCGTTGACCACGCGCACGTCCGCCTCCTCGGCCGCACGAATGCCAGCAATGCTCGGCATACGCAGTTGGCCAATCTCCTTGGCAGTCGTCATCGCGCACGGCATCTCCAGATACACCGTCTCCTCGCCGGCATCGCAGCCATGAACAAGCGCCAGTGAACCACAGGTCGTAAAGCCCGCGCTCTGCACGCAGCTCACGTCGGTCACGCAGGGAATCTCAAAGGCACCGGCAAGCTCGGGACCAATCTGGGCCGTATCGCCGTCCACCGCCATCTTGCCGCAGATGAGCAGGTCGAAGTCCTCGTCGAGCGCCTCGATGCCGCACTTGAGGGCATAGGTGGTTGCCAGGGTATCGGCACCTGCAAAGGCGCGATCGGTTAGCAGCAGTGCGTCATCGGCGCCTCGGGCGATGCAGTCGCGCAATAGCGATTCGGTCGCGGGGATGCCCATCGACACCACCGTTACGCGCACGTCCATGCCAAAGCCGATAAAGTCGTCTTTCAGCGCCA
>CABUTP010000245.1 GCA_902494545.1 uncultured Collinsella sp.
CGTCGCCGCTTCCGAGCTCGCTCGTAAGCGCAACGTGAACGATGAGTTCCTGAAGAACTGGATCGACGTCGTCGATTATCAGTAATATCTGAGCGATTTATTTCGCATCGGAGGCACAAAGGAAACCCCGCAGCTCGCATGGGCTGTGGGGTTTCCTTTTAGCGATTGAGTACGTCGACAAGATAAAAGGACGGCCCCGCATCTCCCCTATCTGGAGAAATGCGGGGCCGTCCCGTATATCGAACTACAAGCGAAATCGCCGATTAACGGCGTGCCGCCTTCACAAACTCGGCGACCTTGGCGACGACCTCGTCGATCGCCACGTCCTCGCGCTCACCCGTGGCACGGTCCTTGAGCTCGACGGTGCCGTTCTTGAGGCCACGCTTACCCAGAACGACCTGATACGGGAAGCCCATAAGGTCGTTGTCGGCAAACTTAAAGCCGGGACGCTCGTCGCGGTCGTCGACGACGACCTCGATACCCTCGGCGCACAGGCCATCAACGATCTGCTCGCAGACGGTAGCGCACTCCTCCTTCTTGGGGTCGAGCGGAATCACAGCAACCTCGTACGGGGCAACGGAGACCGGCCAGACGATGCCGTGCTCGTCGTTGTGCTGCTCCACGACGGCAGCGAGCGAGCGAGACACGCCAACGCCGTAGCAACCCATGATAAGCGGCTTCTCCTTGCCGTCCTCGTCCATAAAGGTGGCACCCATGGCCTCGGAGTACTTGGTGCCCAGCTGGAAGACCTGGGAGACCTCAATACCGCGAGCAGCGGAAAGCGGCTTGCCGCAGTGCGGGCAGGGATCGCCGGCAACGACGGTAACCAGGTCGGCCCACTCGTCGACGGTAAAGTCACGCTCGGGGCAGGCACTGGTAAAGTGATAATCAACCTCGTTGGCACCGCAGGCCCACTGCTTGGACTCGCGCAGACTCTCGTCGCACACCAGACGGATGCCCTCGGGCAGGTTAACCGGTCCGATAAAGCCCTTGTGCAGACCGTAGGTCTGGAGCTCCTTGTCGGTCATCATGCGATAGCCCTTGCCAAAGACATGCTCGGCCTTGCAGTCATTGAGCTCGTGGTCGCCCGGGACAATGGCCACGACTGGCTTGCCCTCGGAGTCGATCAACGCCAGCGACTTGCGCGTGCCGTTCTCGGGGAAGCCGAAGAACTTTGCAACGGCCTCGATGGTGCCCATGCCCGGAGTCTCGACCTTGGTGAGCGTACCGTCGCCAGGACCCTCGGTCACAACGACCTTGGTGCTTGCGGCCTCATCGTCGGCAGCGAAGCCGCAATCGTCGCAGTAGACGAGCGAAGCCTCGCCGGCGTCGGCCAGAGCCATGTACTCGACGGAGGTGTCGCCGCCGATCTCGCCGGAGTCGGCGACAACGGGCAGAGCCTTGATGTAGCAGCGCTCGCAGATGTTGGCGTAGGCCTGCTTCATCTTGTCGTACTCCTCCTGCAGACTCTCCTGCGTGGCAGAGAAGCTGTAGGCGTCCTTCATGATGAACTCACGACCACGCATCAGGCCAAAGCGGGGACGGAACTCATCGCGGAACTTGTCCTGAATATGGTACAGGTTGACGGGCAGCTGCTTATAGGAGCGCAGCTCGTTGCGCACCAGAGCCGTGACGGTCTCCTCATGCGTGGGGCCCAGCACAAACTCGCGACCATGACGGTCGTCAAAGCGCACGAGCTCCTTGCCATAGGCATCGATACGACCGGACTCACGCCACAGCTCAGCATCGACCATAATGGGCATCATAAGCTCCTGGGCGCCGGCGGCGTCCATCTCGTCGCGCACGATGTTCTCGATCTTGCGAATCGAGCGCCACGCGAGCGGCAGATAGGAATACAGACCGGCGGCCTCCTTGCGGATCATACCGGCACGAAGCAGCAGACGATGGCTTGCAAGCTCGGCGTCGGCCGGATCCTCTTTAAGCGTCGGCGCATAGAGCTTAGACATATACATTGCTCGGGTCATTTATTTCTCCTCAATAAGTTTGTCGACCTCTGCCATAAGCGCGTCGACAATTTGGTCCTCAGCTACTTTACCAATGATCTGGCCATGCGAAAAGAGCAGGGCCTGACCACGTCCGCAAGCAACGCCCAGGTCGGCATCAGAAGCCTCACCGGGGCCATTAACGGCACATCCCATGACGGCAATCGAAAGCGGCGCGGCATAGTTCTTAAGCCGCTCGGTCACTTCCTCGGCGATAGAAATCAGGTTAACCTGGCAGCGGGCGCACGTGGGGCACGAGACAATCTCGGGACCACGGCGACGCAGGCCCAGCGACTGCAAAATTCCCCAGGCGACCGGCGGCTCCTCGACCGGATCGGCCGTGAGCGAGACGCGCATGGTGTCACCGATACCCTCAGACAGCAGGATACCAAGGCCCACCGAGCTCTTGATAGTGCCCTGCAGCTTGGTACCCGCCTCGGTTACGCCCAGGTGAAGCGGAACGTGGGGAATCTCGCGCGACAGGGCTCGATAAGTATCGAGCGTCGTTTGCACGCTATGGGCCTTAGCCGAAAGCACAATGTTCGTAAAGCCGCGGTCTTCAAAATGCTTGACGAAACGCTCGCTCGACATCACGAGCTTTTCGGGCTGCGTGAGGTCGTCGCGCTCGGCGATATCCTGCTCAAGCGAACCGGCATTGACGCCGATACGAATCGCACAGCCCGCGGCACCCGCAGCATCGATCACCGCGTCAACCTTGGCCCAATCGCCGATATTGCCGGGATTGATGCGCAGCTTGGCAGCACCGGCCTCAACGGCACCAATGGCGAGCTTATGGTTAAAGTGGATATCGGCGACAATCGGCACCGGAGACTCGGCACAGATGGTGCGGAAACCCTCAAGCGCGGCCTCGGTGGGCACGCTCACGCGCACGATATCGCAGCCAGCCTGCGCCAACGCACGCACTTGCGCAAGCGTTGCCTGGGCATCAG
>CABUTP010000246.1 GCA_902494545.1 uncultured Collinsella sp.
AACTGACCGGGCTTGAGCGCACTTGCAAGCTTGGGGGCCGAGATGACGAGCGAGAAGATGCCGTCGGCGATCTCCTGGTTCGAGACGACCTCGAAGTCGTGCATGCGTGCAGTGGAAGGTGTGGGCATAGACGCTCCAATCCCCCATGCGGTTGCATGGTTCAGGCGAACAGAAAGCGCGGCACCGCAAGGGCGCCGCGCATAAAAGCGATAAAGCTATGCTAGCAGATGCAGCCGTCGGCGAGCGTCTGCTTACCGCCGACAAACACATCGGTGGCACGACCGGTGAGCGTACGGCCGGCAAAACCGGAGTTCTCGGCGCGCGACTCGTAGCCGTCCTCGCCGACCGTCCAGGTGGCGGACGCGTCGAAGACGGTCAGGTCGGCAACGGAGCCCGCCTTGACCTGAACCTGGTCCAGACCCAGGATCTCGCGCGGCTTGATGGCCATGAGCTCGACCATGCGGCCCATGCTCATCTTGCCCGTGTTGACCAGCTCGGTGAGTACGAGCGACAGCGAGGTCTCGAGGCCGATCATGCCAAAGGGCGCAAGCTCGAACTCGCGGGCCTTCTCCCACGGGGTGTGGGGAGCGTGATCGGTGACGATAACGTCGACGGTGCCGTCGATGACACCCTGACGGATGGCCTCGGCGTCCTCGTCGGTGCGCAGCGGCGGATTGACCTTGAGCGAGGTGTTGTAGGTCTCGTCCAGGTCGTTCTCGGTCAGGAACATATGGTGCGGGGTGGCCTCGCAGGTGACCTGCACGCCAGCTGCCTTGCCGGCACGAACGATCTCCAGGCCATGGGCGGTGGAGATGTGCTGGATGTGCAGCTTGGCACCGGTCAGCTTGGCGATCTCGATATCGCGAGCGATCTGCAGCTCCTCGCCTGCCGCCGGCCAGCCCTCAAGAGCCAGACGGGTAGAGACCTTGCCCTCGTTGATCTGGCCGTGACCGACCAGGTCCTCGTCCTGGCAATGGCTCATAAAGACCTTGCCGAACATCTTGCCGTAGTCCATGCAGCGACGGAGCATGCCTGCACCCTGCACGCCGCGACCGTCGTCGGTGAAGGCGACGGCGCCGTGGGCGACCATATCACCCATCTCGGACATAGCCTCGCCCTTAAGACCGCGGGTCATGGCGCCAGAAGGATAGACGCGGCAGTGACCGACCTCGGCAGCGCGGGACTTGACGAACTCCACGACGGCGCCGTTATCGGTGACGGGGTCGGTGTTGGGCATGGCGCACACGCCGGTGAAGCCGCCCTTGGCAGCTGCGCGGGTGCCGCTCTCGATGTCCTCTTTGACCTCGTAGCCGGGCTCGCGCAGGTGGACGTGCATGTCCACCAGGCCAGGGACGAGGTACTTACCGGAAAGGTCGCGGACCTCGGCTCCCTCGGCGGCGAGGTTCTCGCCGACCTCGGCGATCTTGTCGCCGTCAATCAAGACGTCAACGACACCGTCAAGCTCGACGGACGGGTCGACGACGTGGGCATTCTTAAGAAGCAAGGCCATTATCGGCACCTCCAAGCAGCAGATACAGGATAGCCATACGCACGCAGATACCGGCGTAGACCTGCTCCAGGATGACGGAGCGTTGCGGGTGGTCGGCCATATAGGAGTCGAACTCGACGCCGCGGTTGATGGGGCCCGGGTGGCAAATGATCGCGTCGGGCTTCATGAGCTTCTCACGGTCCTTGGTCAGGCCGAAGAGCTTGTGGTACTCGCGAATGGTCGGGAACGGGGCGCCCTCGAGGCGCTCCTGCTGTACACGCAGCATGTAGACAACGTCGAGCTCGGGCAGGACGGAATCGAGGTCGCTCGTCACGTGGTCGCAGCCCAGAACCTCGGGCGCCGGCGGCAGCAGCGTGCCGGGGGCGACGGCGTAGGTCTCGCAGCCCATGATCTTCAACGCGGGAATCAGCGAGCCGCAAACGCGGGAGTGGGCGATGTCGCCGACGACGGCGACCTTCAGACCGTGGAAGTCACCCTTGTGCTCCCAGATGGTGTACAGGTCGAGTAGGGCCTGCGTAGGATGGTTGTGCTTGCCGTCACCGGCGCAGATGACGCTCGCGGGCGAATTCTGCGTGACGATGTAGGGAGCGCCGGCGTGCTTATCGCGCACGACGATGCAGTCGATCTTGTAGGCGTTGAGGGTCTCGACGGTGTCGACAAGGCTCTCGCCCTTGACCGTGGAGGTCGAGGAGCCGCCAAAGTTAAGGCTGTCGGCCGAAAGACGCTTCTCGGCGAGCTCGAAGGAGCTGCGGGTACGCGTCGAGGGCTCGTTGAACATGTTGACGATGGTCTTGCCCTTGAGCGTCGGGACCTTCTTGATGGCACGCTCGTTGACCTCGGAGAACGCCTTGGCGGTCTCGAGGATGAGCTTGATGTCCTCTTCGGAGTACTCGGTAATGTCGATCAGGTGCTTATGATTGAACGCCACGGTACTACTCACCTCCCAGCGGCGCGGAGCCCACGTGGGAACCCGGCGCGACGTCGTTAATCTCGACGGCGGTGTGGCCGTCAACTTCCTTCATATATAGGTGTACGTTCTCCTCATGCGACGAGGGAACGTTCTTGCCGACAAAGTCCGGCGAGATAGGGAGCTCGCGGTGACCGCGGTCAACGAGAACTGCCAGCTCGACTCGGCTTGGACGGCCCAGGTCCATAACGGCGTCCAGAGCGGCGCGGATGGTACGACCCGTGTACAGGATGTCGTCCACCAGCACGACGCGCTTGCCGTCGACGCTGAAGGGAATGTTGGTAGCGTGGATCGCGGGAGCGAAATTGGTCGCATAGTCATCGCGATAGAAGCTGATGTCAAGGCTGCCGAGCGGAACGTCGACACCCTCGATCTCCTTGATCGCCTCGGCGAGCTTCTTTGCCAGAAGGTCGCCGCGCGTAACGATGCCGACCAGAGCGAGGTCTTCACAGCCCTCGTTGCGCTCGAG
>CABUTP010000247.1 GCA_902494545.1 uncultured Collinsella sp.
AAAGTTCCGCGCTTCTCGCTACGAAAACTGAGCCGTTCACCGAATATTCCGTGCATTTCGCGGTATTATAGGGGCTGCATGTCATGTCCCTTTCGAAGGGTCGCCCGGCAATCGCCAGCCACGACCCCCAGACGGGACGCCAACACGATAGAGAGGAGAGGCATGCAGTACTCACAGGAAGTGGAGAACATGTGCCCCGTTGCCAAGGGTGCATACCACGGCCCCGCACCCATCCCCGAGGAGGGCAAGTGGGTCCAGGCTAAGGAGATTTCCGACATCTCCGGTCTTACGCACGGTGTGGGTTGGTGCGCACCTCAGCAGGGCGCCTGCAAGCTCACGCTGAACGTCAAGGACGGCATCATCGAGGAGGCCCTCGTTGAGACCATCGGCTGCTCGGGCATGACCCACTCTGCCGCCATGGCTTCCGAGATCCTTCCCGGTAAGACCATCCTCGAGGCCCTTAACACCGACCTCGTCTGCGACGCCATCAACGTTGCTATGCGCGAGATCTTCCTGCAGATCGTTTACGGCCGCAGCCAGACCGCGTTCTCCGAGGGCGGCCTGCCCGTGGGCGCCTCCCTCGACGACCTCGGCAAGGGCCTTCGCTCCCAGGTCGGCACCATGTTCGGCACCAAGGCCAAGGGCGCCCGTTACCTCGAGCTCGCTCAGGGCTACGTCACCCGCATGGCTCTCAACGACAAGAACGAGATCATCGCGTTCGAGTTCCTGAACCTCGGTAAGTTCACCGACGCCGTCAAGGCCGGCAAGACCCCCGAGGAGGCCATCGCTGGCGCTATGGGCCACTATGGTCAGTGGGAGAACGCTGCCAAGTACATCGACCCGCGCACCGACGAGGAGACTCACTCCGTCGCCAGCGTGTTCCCGGTTCACGAGTAGAAAGGGAGGGAAATAACTATGACTGTTACGTTCGAAGGTTACGAGCGCCGCGCTGACAAGATCAACAAGTGCCTCGCCGACAACGGCATCGCCTCCCTCGAGGAAGCTCTGCAGATCTGCACCGATAAGGGCTTCAACCCGCGTGAGATCGTCAACAACACCCAGTCCATCGCCTTCCAGAACGCTGAGTGGGCCTACACCCTCGGCTGCGCTCTCGCCGTCAAGCGCGAGGCCAAGACCGCTTCTGAGGCTGCTGCCATCATCGGCGAGGGCATCCAGGCCTTCACCGTTCCCGGCTCCGTCGCCGAGGACCGCAAGGTCGGTCTGGGCCACGGCAACCTGGGCGCTATGCTGCTCTCCGACGACACCGAGTGCTTCGCCTTCCTGGCTGGCCACGAGTCCTTCGCTGCCGCTGAGGGCGCTATCGGCCTGGCTCTGAACGCCAACAAGGCTCGCAAGAAGCCGCTGCGCGTCATCCTCAACGGTCTGGGCAAGGACGCTGCTCAGATCATCGCCCGCATCAACGGCTTCACCTACGTGAAGACCCAGTTCGACTACTTCACGGGCGAGCTCAAGGTCGTCGAGACCATCCCCTACTCCGATGGTCCCCGCGCCGCCGTCAACTGCTACGGCGCCGACGACGTCCGCGAGGGCGTTGCCATCATGTGGCACGAGAACGTCGACATCTCGATCACCGGCAACTCCACCAACCCGACGCGCTTCCAGCACCCCGTCGCTGGCACCTACAAGAAGGAGCGCCTCGAGGCTGGCAAGAAGTACTTCTCCGTCGCTTCTGGTGGCGGCACTGGCCGTACCCTGCACCCGGACAACATGGGCGCCGGCCCTGCCTCTTACGGCATGACCGACACCATGGGCCGTATGCACTCCGACGCCCAGTTCGCCGGTTCTTCCTCCGTGCCTGCGCACGTCGACATGATGGGTCTCATCGGCATGGGCAACAACCCCATGGTCGGTGCCACCGTCGCCTGCGCTGTCGCCGTCGAGGAGGCCCTCAAGGCCTAATCGCGCCTGCGCGATGCTCATATAGTTGAGCTTTAGAGCCGCCACCTTTCGAGGTGGCGGCTCTTTTTTATTCACGCTGCCATAAAGTAGTCCATCACCGGTATATCAGTTGCGGTGATATACGGACTGAATAATGCCTTCACATGCCAAAACAGTCCCTATTTCACCGCAACTTATTGAGGGGAAGGGGGCAGAGCGATCGGACACTCTTGACGCCCACCTGCCATATTTGCCCTTTACCGAAACGTGAGTCCATTGCAAGACATTTGCCGATCAGCCATGCGACAATGCGCCGGACGAGAAAGGAATCCGATGGAATCAACTGATGTACTGGTAATTGGATCGGGCATTGCGGGCCTTTGCGCCGCCATAGAAGCAGCTCGTGCAGGCGCAACCGTTGCCATCGCAAGCGCCGGCAAGACCATGAGCGGATCGAGCTTTTTCCCGGGCACCTGGGGTCTGGGCCTTATTGGCCCCGTCGACGAGGGCGACGAGCAGGACCTCATCGACACCATCCAGGCCGTCGGCGGCGGCGCTGCCGACCCTACGCTCGTCCATACGTTTGTCCACGGTATTCCTCAGGCCATCCAATGGCTCGAGCGGGATCTAGGTGTTGAGCTCCAGCGTCCGCAAAGTGCCGAAAGCGCCCAGCAGAAGCAGTTTATCCCCTGCTTTGACCATAAGACGCGTATGTGGCGCGGCCTCACCCGCAAGCCCCTTGAGGACGCTCTGACGACCTGGATCGAGTCGCTCGGCATTCGCCTGCTCCCCCGCCATGAGCTTATCGACCTTGTTGAGGACACGAACGGCAGAATAACCGGAACCGCACTCTACGACCTTACCGAAAATCGAATTGTGCCCTTTGCTGCCAAGGCCACGATCATCGCAGCCGGTGGCACAGGCGGCCTGTTCGAGCGCAGCCTTACGTCGGCTGATGTGCTCAGCTCCTCGCAGGCCATCGCACTGGCGCACGGCGCAACACTTACTAATATAGAGTTCATGCAGATGATGCCCGGCTTCAT
>CABUTP010000248.1 GCA_902494545.1 uncultured Collinsella sp.
CCCTTGAGGTCGCGGGCGATATGCGACAGGCGCACCGCGAGCGGACTTCCGGCACTGGTCTCGATGCAGCCGTAGGCACGGCAGCGAACCTCGCCGCGCCGCTCCTCGATAATCCCCCACCCCGTATGGGCCAAACCAGGGTCGATACCCAAGATAACCAAGCCAACCTCCCCTCGCCACAAGCGCAGCACAAGGCAAGGCCCCGCGCACTATTCACGAACGTCTGTTCTAGAATAACACAACGGGGCCAAGATGCTTCGTTGAAGTATCGGGGTTGGGAGCGAATCCCATCCCTAGTTTAGTTCTGCGAGAAGAATGGGAATTGTCGGGGATCCATCGGCGGATGCGGCATCGGCGTGCCCTGCGGGCCACCTTGCGGGCCACCCTGGCCGCCCATCATCTTTTCGATGGCGTCCTGGACCTCGCCCTCAAACTTTTTCATACCCTCATGCAGGCGGCGCTGGCCGTCCTCGGAGCGCAGCTCCTCCATCTGCTCGGGCGAAATACCCAACAGCTCGCCCAAAATGCCCATCATCTCACCACGCATACGGTCACTCGTATCGTCGTCGGCAAAACGACGCACCTCGGCGCGCGCCAGCGCATCGACCGTCATGCGTTCCTTGCCGCTCAGCCCCAGGTCGGACCATGCAAGCATGTACGGCCAGGCACGCTCGGCAAACGAACGGGCCGAGACGATAGGCACCGCCGGCAGCGTGCGGCGAGCCGCCTCTCCCTGGCGCACGAGCATCAGCAGCAACGAACATGCCTCGGGCTTGCCGGTGGCCATCGGAATGTCGTCGAAGGGACGGTTGCGGTCCACGTGCGCTTCGAGCGTGCCGTCGACCTCGCCCGGCTCGAGCCCACCGAGTAGCTGCGCCGCGCGGTCGAGCATGTCGACTGGGCCGTCAAGCGTCGAGAGCGCTTGCGCCAGCACGCGCTCCATGCAATCCTCCACCGCGTTGAGCGTCACGAGCTCCTGCGGCACCACGGCAGATGTACGGTTGCGTACGCGCGCCACAAACTCGAGCGTCGACAGGTATACGTCGCCAAAGGGCGCATAATCGCCCTGGTAGCCACCGCAAAGCGCCGGCGCCGCCAGCGCGTACTCGGTTTTAGACAGCGGGCTCAGCGCCATCGCACCCAGCTCGAGCGCCGTATCCTCCAGCATGAGGCCCAGTGTGCGAGAGCGCAGGCGCTCGGCATCGCCCGCCGACACATCGCGGTCGAGCACACGCGCGGCATCCGGCGCATCGCGCTCAACCGTGCGAATATGCAGACGCTCGGCAATGGCGCGAACGGCGGCACAGCGAGCAGCCTCGGCCTCCTCCTGCGCCGGCGTAAAGATGCGGTTGCGTCCCAGCACCAGGCCGACCACATTGCGCGGACCCAGGGCGTCGACGGCAAGCGCCGCCAGCAGGGATGACGGCAAGTCGCCCTCGAGTGCCACCACGGCGCGCGACGTACCGCGAGCGCGGGCGTTATCGCGAACGGCGAGCACCAGCGCCTGCCACAGCCATTCCTCGGAGCGAAACTCGGGCAGCTCGTGGTCCTCCAAGGCATCGAGCATCACACCGCGCTGGATCTCCTGAACCAGTAGGCTCTCCTCAAAACACGGCGCTTGGGCCACCACGCGGCCGCAGTCGTCGAGCACAAACGAGCCGCCGGTATACACCGATTCGTCGTACGCACCGACCGGCGCCATGCAGGCAAACCACACGCTGCGCTTGGATGCGATCTTGCGGTAGGCTCCGCTGCGCACGGCGGCAATCGCAGCGGTCTCGCGGTCGGTCATATCGAATGCGTTGAACTGGAAATAGGCAATGAGGTCGACGCCGGTCGGCAGCATCTCGAGCTCGCGGTCCAAGTCGAAGATCACGGCGATACGCACGCCGTCCACGTCGAACACCGGCGGCGCCCAACGCGCGTCGTTGTTCTCGCCACGCTGCAGGGCAATGCTCGCACGCGCGGGTACCACACGACCGTCCTTGAGCATCATATAGTCGAGCAGGGGCTGGCCCTCAAACGAAACCGCCGCGGGCACGATGCAGATCATATCGAGCTCTTGGATACGCTCGGCGACGCCGGTCAGACCCGTCAGCATGTCGTGCTCAAAGTCGGCAGCGCCCACCAGGCCGCCGGGCAGGGCTCCCATAAAGAGCGGAGCCGGCACGCACAGCACACGCGCACCGCGCTCGTGGGCCAGGCGCGCCTGGTCCTCGATGCGACCGCAGATACCCTCAATATCACCCAGGCGCATATCGATCTGTGCAAGTGCGAGCTTCATGGCTCAGCCCTTTCCGTCGTAAACCATCGTTGTCGTAGTAAAAGCGCCGGCCGCATAATGCAGTCGGCGCTTGCATGTGCATATGCTAGCTATGATACCCCGAGCGGGGGCGCGCTCCTAGAACGTCGCGGACCACAGCCCGTGCAGGTTGCAATAGGCATAGACGGTACCGGTCTTGGAACCGCCGGCAAAAAACGTCGCGGGCTTCATGCCGGGCTCAAGGTAATGGACCTCCAGACGGCCCTCGGCCTCAAGGGCAATCCACTCAATATAGTGCTCGGGCACCATAGGATGCTCGACCGAGCCCACGCGCGCACGGATCACGTGACCGTCGCGCTCGCTCTCGACGACGGGCACGTGCTTCTCGTGCGCCGCGTCCTCGGTGTTCGCGGTCAGCTCCGTGCAGCCGGCAGGGGTTGCAACGTCGTTGCCAAGGGCGGCAATGAGCTTGCCGTCGGGGTCCTTAAAGAATTTCGCCATGATGTTCTCCTTTGCTGATGTGCCGATGTTCTTGAGGTTCTTATGCCCAAAGGCAGGCGAACCATCCACGGCATGGCAAATGAACACATAACGAGCGGGGACGATGGGACAGCGCGGGCTATCCGCCCTGGCGGCCTCACCCGAGCGG
>CABUTP010000249.1 GCA_902494545.1 uncultured Collinsella sp.
AAGAGCGAATCTCGGCCGTGGCGCCAACCTGGGCGGCCAGGGCAAGCTCAGAGATGTTGCCAATAGCGACCGTGGCGCCGGCAACAACCCACGGGTCGACGCGTACGTGGTCAACGGCGCGGCAGACCTCGTCGAGCACGGGTACGATGCCCTGCTCAAATGCATCGGTGGGGGAGAGCTCGGCCGCATCGAGCGCGTCGGTGGTCATGTAGATGCGCGTTACACCCTCGGCGCGAGCGGCCTCGGCGGCCTCGAGCGAGGTGACGGTGGCGCAGATCTGCGGCTCATCGCGGTAGTGCTCGGGCGCGGGGCGGGAATCACTGGTTACAATCGCCGGCAGCTCGAGCGTTTTCGCGCGCTCCTCGTACGGTGCCAGAATGGCCTCTTCCAGCGCCTTACAAGCGGCGGCGCGCACCTTGTGCACGGCGGAGAAGCCCATACCGCAGCCCTCATCGAGCGCCACGTCAAAGCTCGCTGCCTCGAAGGGCGAGGAGCCCATGCGGCCCACATGTTCAACCAGGTCTGCCGCCTCGACGGCGCGGGTCTTGGCGGCCTCGACGGTGAAGCCCGTGGCCGTGGCCGTAAGCGAAGGATCGTCGCAACAGGTGAGCGTAACGGCAAACGGCTCGCCTAGGCGCGCCACGACGGACACGTCAACAGCTCGGCGGCGCAGCACATCGCGCTTGAGCGCGGTGCCGGCGGCGTCGATGGCACGCTGACTGCGAATCACGCGGACGCGGCAGCCCTCGGGCATGCTGCGGGGCACGCGACATTCGATGATGTCCCCCGCGGTGGCATCATCGGCGGCAATGGTGGTCAGGAACTGGTCAAACTCGTTATCGTGGCGAAGCTCCAGCAGGTCGCCCTTGCCCACGGGCTCAAACAGCTCAATGCGGGCGATGGCGGCGCGGCGACGGCGGTCGTCGGGCTTGAGCCCTCGCACGTCGCGGTTGGCCAGGCGGCTGCCCAGCACCGTGCCCACAATCTGGCCGCGGTTGTTGGAACGCTCGTAGCTCATCATCTCGTCGCCCGAGGTGCCGTCCTGATAGGCGTGCGTAAAGTCGCGGTTGAAGCAGCGTTTGAGCTGGCGCTGGCGGGCGGCTTCCTCGTCCTTGGCAACGGTGGCTCCGGATAGCATGTCGTCAATTTCGTGACGATACACATCAACGATGGAGTACACGTAATCGGGCGCCTTCATGCGGCCCTCGAGCTTGCGCGACGCGGCGCCGGCGTCATACAGACGGCGAACGAGCTGCGAAGTGTTGGTGTCACGCGGGCATAGCGCACGCTCGCGACCGGCAGGGGAGAGCGTGCGGCCGTTCTCGTCGATCAGCTCGTAAGGCAGGCGACAGGGCTGAGCGCACATGCCGCGGTTGGCCGAGCGGCCCGCCATGGCAAAGCTCGACAGCAGGCACAGGCCCGAGTAGCAAAAGCAGATGGCGCCGTGGCTAAAGACCTCAAGGTCCACATCGGGCGCGGCATCGTGGATGGCGGCGATCTCGTCGATGGAAAGCTCGCGCGAGAGGGTCACGCGGTCGGCGCCCTGCTCGCGGCACCAAAGGGTTCCGCGGTCGTCATGGATGTTCGCCTGGGTCGAGATATGTGTCTCGATGCCGGGCATCGTGCGCTTGACCTCAAAGAACAGACCCCAGTCCTGGATGATGAAGGCGTCGGCGCCCAGCGTGGAGCAGCGATGGATGAGTTGCAGCGCATCGCCCATCTCGGACTGCTTGATGACGATGTTGACCGTGACGTAGACGCGCGACCCGGCCAGGTGTGCAGCACGGCAGGCCTGCTCAAAGGCCTCGTCGGTAAAGTTGGTGGCCTTGCGGCGGGCGTTGAAGCTGCCCATGCCGCAGTAGATGGCGTCTGCCCCGGCGGCGAGTGCGGCGGCAAAGGGCTCGGGCCCTCCGGCGGGCGCCAAGAGCTCGGGTCTGCGGTTGGTGGTTCGACTGGCGGTTGCGGTCATATCCTGCCTTTCAAAATGCTCAGATATTCAAAAGTATAGTGGTGCAGTTGCGGCGGACGAGCCCTGTGGCCCAAGCAGGATAAAGTCTTCAGCAGCCCTTGCAGCAAAAATGATCCGTTTCCCTCCGTCCCCTATGGATCACCTGATCCGATGGGGACGGAGGGAAACGGATCATTTTGAGCTTCACCGTCCGGTCGTGCCGTTCAGCGGCCGGCAGGCGCCGTTGGGCGATAAATTATTCTCGCAACGTGATAATAATCTTGCATCGCGCGGAAACCTTGAGTACTATCCCAATCAAGCGCGGTGTTCAGACCGAACTGTGCCTCCCGGTGTGAACGCCGCGCTCACGCTTTCTCAACTGATCGTAAGGAGAAAAACATGAGCAAGACCGTCGTGTCTTCCGATAACGCACCCGCAGCCATCGGACCGTATTCCCCCGGCATCCAGACCGGCAACATGGTGTTCCTGTCCGGCCAGCTGGGCATCGATCCCGCGACCGGCAAGATGCCCGAGGGCGTCGAGGCCCAGGCCAAGCAGTCCCTCGCCAACGTCGAGGCCCTGCTGACCGCTGCCGGCGCTACCTTTGCCGATGTCGTCAAGACCACGGTCTACCTGGCCGACATCGCCGACTTCGCTGCCGTGAACGAGATCTACGCCTCCAAGTTCGAGGCCCCGTTCCCCGCGCGCAGCGCTTTCCAGGTTGCCGCCCTTCCGGCCGGCGGTCTGGTCGAGATCGAGGTTGTCGCCGCTCTCTAAGGCGTTGGCCACAACTAAACATGACATGCAAAAAGACCCTGCAGCGCGTGCGAACTGCAGGGTCTTTTGTCAAGTGACGGGTCGCTTGTGGAGCCGCGCTCCATTTTGCTCGTTAGCCCTCCTTGCGAACTTTTTGCAGGTAGCGGTAGACGCTGGGCTCCGAGATGCCCAGCGCGGTGGCGGCGCA
>CABUTP010000250.1 GCA_902494545.1 uncultured Collinsella sp.
CAGCGCGGTGTTTATCGCGCGCGGCATCTACGGCAATCCGTGGGTGTTCGGCGATGCCCGAGCCCTTGCACTCGATGGCACGCCGGTTCCTTCTCGCTCCTCGGTCGAGCGCCTGGAGGCCCTGCGTGAGCACCTGACGTTGACGCACGAGCTTTTGCCGCTTATGTCGCGCGCCCGTACGTATGCAAGCTGGTACTTAAAGGGCATGCCCCATGCCGCCGCCTGGCGCGCTCAGGTGGTGCGTTGCTCCACATACGAGGAGTTTATGGCGCTGGTCGATGATATCGAGCGCGACGTGGTGGTCTGCGAGGCCGCGCTCGCCGCCGGTGAGCCGGTGCCCGCCCATCCGCTGGAGGCTTAAGGGTGGCCGTTACCGCGCTGTATGTGCACGTGCCGTTTTGTGCTCAAAAATGCCGTTATTGCGACTTTGACTCCCGCAGCGTGGCGCCGTGCGACCTGGACGCTGCGCTCGATGCCTTTGGAGACGCCGGGGCGCTTGCGCAGGTCCGCACTGTCTACGTAGGCGGCGGCACGCCGTCGCTGGCAGGGGAGCGCCTGGTGAAACTTGCCCGTCGTATCTCCATGTGGTGCAAGCCACATGAGTTTACTTGCGAAGCCAATCCCGAGTCGCTGACCGCTGAGCTCGCTACCCCGCTTGCCGAGGCGGGTGTCACGCGCATTTCTCTGGGCGTGCAAACCCTCGACAATACCGAGTTGGCTGTCATTGGCCGTATCCATGATGCCGAACGGGCGCTTGAGGCTATCGCGACGGTGAAGGATGTTGGGCTCGATGTGTCGTGCGACCTTATGTGCGGGCTTCCCGGACAGACTATGGCGAGCTGGCGATACACGCTTGATGGCGTGCTTGCGGCGGCCCCGCACCATGTGTCGGTCTATCCGCTCGCGCTCGAGGAGGGCACGCCGCTTTACCGCATGGCGTGTCGTGACGAGTCGCTTGAGCCCGATGAGGATTTCCAAGCTGCATGCATGGACGTTGCGCGCGAGCGGCTGAGTTCGGCGGGCTACCATCCGTATGAGGTGGCGAGCTACGCGCTCGATGGGCATGAATGCGCTCATAATATCGCCTACTGGACCGGTCGGGGCTATCTTGGTTTGGGTCGTTCTGCCGCGGGTATGCTCGATGCCGAGGATTTCGATCGCTTGGCTGGACTGTTTCCTGACGTTCCCGCTCGCGGCGATGCGCACCGCGTGCGTCTGGTGCAACGTGATGATGGCGCGACGACGTTTGGGGTCGAGTACCTGACGCATCGCGAGGCGGCAGCCGAGGATCTGATGCTCGCTTGTCGCATGACGCGCGGCGTCGCGTCCAATCTGTTGGTTCACGCGGCTCGTGTCATCCCTGCCGATGAACTGACAGCGGCCTGTGACCGCGCTCTTGAGCTTGGGCTTGCCACTTGGGTGCCCGAGAACGGTGATACCCATGCGGGGCCTATTGCATCTGACGATGTCGTCACCGGCCGCATCTGTGCCCGCCTGGCGCCGACCCACCTGGGTTGGCTCGATGGAAATGTTCTGTTCGAGCTGTTTTGGGGTCTAGCTTAGGCCGCTCGGGTAGAATTACCGCAATATATACGCTGCTGTGAGCAGGAGGTTGCCGCGCATGGCGACGATGAACGAAAAAGATTACTACGAGATCTTGGGTGTCTCCAAGGACGCCACCTCGCGTGATATTCAAAAGGCTTTCCAGCAAAAGGCCCGTAAGCTCCATCCGGACGTCAATAAGGAGCCGGATGCCGAGGAGAAGTTTAAAGAGGTTTCCGAGGCCTACGCCGTGCTCTCGGACGAGCAGAAGCGTGCGCGTTACGACGCCATGCGGTCGGGTAATCCCTTTGCCGGTGCACCGACGGCTTCGCCCTATGGCGGTGGCTATGCCGGCAGCGCCGGTTACGGCAATCCCTTTGATGGCGGTTTCCCGTTCGGGGGCGCCTGGGGCCAGCCCCGTCGCGGCCAGGCGGCCTACAACCCCGAGAGTGGTGCCAACGTGGTCGTCGATATCAAGCTCGACGCCAAGGAGGCCAAGGGCGGTGCCCGCAAGACCGTTCGCTACACCCGCTTTGACACCTGCGGACATTGTGGCGGATCGGGCTCCGTTTCGTCTGAGCATGCCCACACCTGTCCGAGCTGCGGTGGCCGCGGCCACATCGACGTCGACTTGTCCTTCCTGTTTGGTGCGGGCACGTTCCAGACGGTTTGTCCTGAGTGCGGCGGTTCCGGCAAGGTCGTTGCCGATCCGTGCCCCGATTGCGGTGGCAGCGGCCGTACCCGCGTAACCTCCGAGCAGACGATTGAGTTTCCCGCCGGCACGCATGATGGCGACGAGGTGCGCATCCCCAACATGGGCCACGCCGGCACGAACGGCGCTTCGGGTGGTGACCTGGTCGGTCGTGCGCACGTTGAGGCCGAGCGCCTGGAGGGTAAGGCTCGCACTGGCTTCTACCTCATGGGTATCATCGCGCCGTTTTTGGTACTGTCGGCCATCTCGGGCGTGTTCTCCGCCTTTGCCATGATGTGCTTCATTCCGTTTGCCATGGGCTTGTTCATGGTGCTGTCGGACGGCGTGCTTCATCGCAGCCTGCTGTGGTGGAAGCGCGGTGCGATGCAGTTTGCCAATGGATTTGCCAACGGTTTTATGTTCGCGCTCGTGTCGGTTTGGTTCGCGAGCTGCTCGCAGCGGGCCGTGCTTTCGCCGTACGGAATGCAATAACATCAAACCCTCTGTTTGCGCCCGGCCCAGCTTGGGTATAGGACGCACTGTGACAATAATGAAAGTTGGAAGGATTCGGTCGTGTCGGAAAATAGGGATTACTACGAGGTACTTGGCGTTGACAAGGATGCCGACGCGCGGACGATTAAGCGCGCGTTTCTAAAGAAAGCCCGTACGGTACACCC
>CABUTP010000251.1 GCA_902494545.1 uncultured Collinsella sp.
CGGGGGCAAGCCTAAGCGCGCGATGGTCGTTTGGAACACCGCCACATCCGAGCGTTTTGGTGAAGTCGTCGAGCATGCGCTGGTCGACGCCGGTTTTGCCGTGTCGCCGCTAGTCCTCGAGGTTTCGCCTGCTGGTGCCACGCTGGCCGATGCCGATGCGATCTTTGGCGCCCTGTCTGCCAACGGCGTTACCTGCGACGATCTGGTTGTCGCCGTTGGCGATGCCGCAACCTGCTCGGTTGTTAGCTGGTGCGCCAACCAGTGGTGTGGCCGAACCGAGTGCGCGCTGCTGCCGACGACCTTCGACGCCATGCTCACGGTCGCGACGACCATGAAGCCGCTCGTCGCCTCGCCGGCGAATGCGCTTCCCGCTATCGCGTTCCACCCCGAGCCGGGCTTGGTCGTGTGTGACCTCGACCTTGTTCGCGAGGCGGACCCCGAGGACCTCAAGCTCGGCTATGCGGTACTTGTCGGCACCATGCTTTCGAGCAGCAAGTCCCGCTGGAATCAGTTTACCGAGACCGTCCCCGAGATTCTCGCGGGCGAGGAGGTCGCGCTCGTCAATGCCGTTCAGTGGTCTCAGACTGCCCGCAAGGACGTACTGATGGCCACGAACCCGAGCGCCCGCCATGCGCTCGATTTTGGCAAGACGGGGGAGCGTACCCTGCGCGCCTGCTTTGGAGATGCCGCTTCGCAGGTCCCTGCCTACCAGCTGTTGTCCGAGGGCATGCGCTTTGAGGCGCGCCTAGCACATGATGCCTGCGACTTCGATATCGATTACGTCTTTGAGGTCGATGACTGCCTGGAGGACTTTGGTATCGAGGAGCTTGCCTTCGATCTGGAGCCTGCCGCATATATCGAGGAGTTCCGCAAGCAGCAGTTCGCCCGCTCAAACCGCAGCATGCTGCCGCTGCCTGCGGCACTCGGTGCCATTCGTCTAACGGGCGTTGAGGACGAGGTTCTTGAGCGCCATGCTCACGCCTACTTGGCTTCTCGCAAAGAACTTCTCTAAGATTTATTGACATCCATCGTCTTTCGTATCATGTTGAGGGGCGGGTTTTCAATCGGTTGCGGATCGCATGCGATTCCGTCGTTCGGTTGAAGCCCGTCCCGCACTTTTTGAGACAACAAGAAAGGAATCTGCATGTCTGAGTTTGCTGCCGGTCCTGCCGGTCGTATCGAGCGTGTCCGTACCCTGATGGTCGAGCGCGGCTACGACGCTATCGTCGTGCGCGACGAGGCCAATCTTCGTTGGCTTACGGGCGTGAAGGGCGTCTTCGACTACACCTTCGAGTTCCCTCACGCGGCGTTTATTACGGCTGACCAGTGCCTGTTCCATACCGACTCGCGCTACCTCAACAGCTTTGAGGAGAACACGCCCGCCGGCAGCCCCTGGGTCTACGACATGGACGAGGGCACCATCCCCGGTTGGGTCGCCGGCAAGATCGCGGCCAACAAGTGCCGCGTCTGCGCTGTCGAGGATGACATGCAGATTAACTTCTACCAGGGTATTCAGCGCGGTCTGGAGGACCGTTCCGTCGCCTGCATGTTGCCGCTGATGCATGACGACATTCGTAAGATGCGCGCCATCAAGGACGCCGAGGAGATCGAGCTCATGCGCCATGCGCAGTCGATCACCGATGCCGCCTTCCAGCATATGCTCGGCTTTATTAAGCCCGGTATGACCGAGAAACAGGTTCGCAACGAACTCGAGAACTTTATGTTCGCCAACGGCGCCGACAGCTTGGCCTTTGGCTCTATCGTGGCGAGCGGCCCCAATACCGCCAACCCGCATGCCGTCCCGAGCGACCGCGTGATTGAGAAGGGCGACTTCGTTCTCATGGATTACGGTGCGGGCTACTGCGATTATCGTTCCGACATGACGCGCACCGTCGTGATGGGCGAGCCTACCCAGGAGCAGCTCGACCTGTACGCACTCGTACGCCGCACCCACGAGGAGTGCGTCGCCGCCATCCATCCGGGCGTCGAGGGCAACGACATTTTCAAGCTTTCCAAGAAGATCATCGGTGATGCCGGCTATGGCGATTGCTACAACCATGGTCTGGGCCACGGCGTGGGCATCGATATCCACGAGCTGCCCAACTTTAACCGCAGCAAGAACATCATCGAGGTCGGCTCGGTTGTCACTATGGAGCCCGGCGTGTACCTGCCCGGTGTGGGCGGCGTGCGCCTGGAGGACTACGGCGTGGTCACCGAGAACGGCTACGAGCCTTTCACCAAGACCCCGCACGACCTGCACGTCATCGATTGCTAGCCCATTTCGATAGTATTTTTGGGCGGGGCGTCCGGAGCAATTCGGGCGCCCCGCGTTCTCTTTTTATGCGCTCGCTGCAGGTGCCGTCTGCAAGTGTATAATTTTCGTCGTATGTAATTTGGGCGCTTGTGCGTTCTGCCCATAACAAGAAAGGTCACTATGCCTACCATTTCTACCGCCGACTTCAAGAACGGCCTCGGTCTCCGCATTAAGGACAAGGTCTACACCATCGTCGAGTTCCAGCATGTCAAGCCGGGCAAGGGCGGCGCGTTTGTGCGCTACAAGACCCGCGACATCAAGAGCGGCCGCGTCGTCGAGAACACCTGCAACGCCGGCACCAAGTTCGAGAGCGTCATGCTCACCACCCGTGAGTTCCAGTACCTCTACAACGATGGCACCGACTACATCTTCATGGACAACGAGTCCTATGAGCAGGTTCCCGTTCCCGAGGACATGGTGGGCGAGAACTCCAAGTGGCTGCGCGAGAACGACATCTGCCAGCTGCTCTTTGCCGACGATGAGCTCATGGGCGTGACCCCGCCGATGTTCATCGAGACCACCATCGTCCAGACTGACCCGGGCTTTAAGGGCGACACCGTCCAGGGTTCCACCAAGCCGGC
>CABUTP010000252.1 GCA_902494545.1 uncultured Collinsella sp.
AGCT
The DNA here is from genome assembly GCA_902494545.1 of uncultured Collinsella sp. Taxonomy (GTDB): domain Bacteria; phylum Actinomycetota; class Coriobacteriia; order Coriobacteriales; family Coriobacteriaceae; genus Collinsella. Next base: position 5 of record CABUTP010000252.1, read on the forward strand.
CAGCTGGGAGAGCGCTTGACTGGCAGTCAAGAGGTCAGGGGTTCGATCCCCCTCGTCTCCACCCGAGCATTGAATGAGGCTCCAACGCAAGTTGGGGCCTTTTTTCATATAGGCATACAAGGTCAAAGGCGGCACCATGATCCTCCTGGTCGACAAGATCGAAAAAAGCTTCGGCGCGCGCGTCCTCTTTAGTGGCGCGTCCTTCCAGATCAACCCCGGCGAGCGTTTTGCGCTCGTGGGACCCAACGGCGCCGGCAAAACCACCATGCTCAAGATCATCATGGGCATCGACAGCCCCGACTCCGGCCAGGTCCAGTACGCCAAGGACTGCCAAGTGGGCTACCTAGAGCAGGAAACCAACCTTGAGCAAAAGGACACCACCATCCTCGCCGAGGTCATGGCCGCCGCCAAGGAAATCCGCCGCATGGGCGAGCGCGCCAACGAGCTACAGGCCCAGATTACCGAGCTCTCCGAGCAAGGTAAGGACGTCGACGCGCTCCTTAACGAGTACGGCCAAGTCCAAGACCGCTTTGAGCACTTGGGCGGCTACGAACTCGAGAGCAACGCGCGCAAAATCCTGTCCGGCCTGGGCTTTAAGGTCACCGACTTTGAGCGCCCGTGCTCCGAGTTCTCGGGCGGCTGGCAGATGCGCATCGCGCTCGCCAAGCTCTTCCTGCGCCATCCCGACTTGCTGCTTCTGGACGAGCCCACCAACCACCTGGACCTCGAAAGTGTCCAGTGGCTACGCGGCTTTATCGCGAACTACGACGGCGCCGTCCTCATCGTCAGCCACGACCGCGCCTTCATGGATGCCTGCGTCGACCACGTCGCCGCGCTCGAAAACCGCCGCGTGACCACCTACACCGGCAACTACAGCAGCTACCTTAAGCAGCGCGAGGACAACTTGGAGCAGATGCGAGCTAAGCGCGCTGCCCAGGAGCGCGATATCGCTCACATGCAGGTCTTCGTCGACAAGTTCCGCTACAAGCCCACCAAGGCAGCCCAGGCCCAGGAGCGTATCCGCAAGATCGAGCAGATCAAAAAGGAGCTCGTCATCCTGCCCGAGGGCCACAAGCACATCGACTTTAAGTTCCCCGACCCGCCGCGCTCCGGCGACATGGTCGTGGGCCTCGAGGGCGTCTCCAAGTCATACGGCGATAAGCACATTTACAGCGACATCGACCTCAAGCTCTACCGCGGCGAGCACGTGGCGCTCGTCGGCCCCAACGGCGCCGGCAAGTCCACCCTCATGAAGATCATCGCCGGCCTGGAGCCGCCTACCACCGGCACCCGCGACCTGGGCACCAACGTGGGCGTCGCCTACTATGCCCAGCACGCGCTCGAAGGCATGACCGAGTCCAACACTGTCCTGCAAGAGATCGACACCGTCACGCCCAAGTGGACCGTGCCGCAGCAGCGCAGCCTGCTGGGCGCCTTCCTGTTTAGCGACAACGACGCAATCGAAAAGCAGGTACGCGTCCTCTCCGGCGGCGAAAAAGCGCGTCTCGCGCTCGCCAAAATGCTCGTGGCCCCCGAGGCGCTCCTGTGCCTGGACGAGCCCACCAACCACCTGGACATCGACTCGGTGGACATGCTCGAGAACGCCCTGCAAAACTTCCCCGGCACCATTGTGCTGATCAGCCACGACGAGCACCTGGTGCGAGCCGTGGCCAACCGCGTCATCGACATCCGTGACGGTAAGGTCACGGTCTACGACGGAGACTACGACTACTACCTCTACAAGCGCGAGGACCTCGCAGCCCGCGTCGCCGTCGAGGCGGCAGGGGAGAGCGTACCTGCCGCGGCCAAGTCCACCAAAGCCAGCGCCGGCCAGGCCGACACCCCCGCCGCGGCGCCTAAGCCTGCCGAGGGCAAAAAGACCAAGGAGCAAAAGCGCGCCGAGGCCCAGGCCCGAGCGGCCCTCAACAAGAAGCTCAAGGGCGTGCGCAACCAGCTCAAGAAGATCGAGGCCGAGCTCGACAAAAAGCGCGCCCGCTATGACGAGCTTATGGAATTGATGGCCAGCGAAGAGCTTTATGCCGATCAGGACAAGTTCAACGCCGCGCTGGGGGAATATAACGGGCTTAAGCAAGAGCTGCCCAAGCTCGAGGACGAATGGCTGGAGCTTTCCACCCAGATCGAAGAGGAGACCGCGCGTGAACTCTCGTAAAGCCACCGCCGTGGCGATGAGCATCATCGCCATCGCTTGTCGCATCTGCGGCATCTTTATGAGCGCGATGACCGTGCTGCTGTGCTTTAGCGGCCTCACCGCCAAGCTGCAGATTGTCGGCTTTGTCGTCGAGCTCTCGCGCGCGCTGCCGAGCGCCATCGCCGGCTACGGCGTCATCACATCGCCTTTTGGCGGCGTGTTCCGCCTGGATTACGCCATTGTCGCCGTGATCCTGTTTGTGGCCGACTACCTGCTCACGCGCGCCTCGCGCCGCGTCCGGTAGGGGAGCGCCATGTCCAGCAGCTACCTCATGAACCTGCTCGCCAGCGCCGTCGCCGTCATCGTGGGCATCGTCATCCACGAGAGCGCGCACGCCGCCGCGGCCTGGGCACTCGGCGACAAGACGGCGCGTTCGCGCGGCCGCGTTTCGCTCAACCCGCTCAACCACATTGACCCGTTTGGCACCATTATCTTGCCGCTGCTGATGCTCGCCGCCGGTGGTCCGGTGTTCGCCTTTGCCAAGCCCGTGCCCGTCTACCTCAACAACCTCAAGCACCCCAAGCGCGACGAGGTCCTGGTGAGCGCGGCCGGCCCCGCATCGAACATCGCACTCGCATGTCTCGCTGCAGCGCTCATGCACGCAGCGTACGGCAACCTCTATACCAGCATGTCCTTTGCCGTGGCGTCCCAAATCATGAACTTCGGCGCCACCTTTATCG
>CABUTP010000253.1 GCA_902494545.1 uncultured Collinsella sp.
AACCTGTCGCTCGCATTCTTTAACCTCATCCCGATCCCGCCGCTCGACGGCTCGTCGATCATCGTGCCGTTCCTCAAAGGCAAGGCGCTCGCCAATTACTACCGTCTGCAGCATTACGCCATGCCGATCCTTATCATCGTGCTGTATCTGTTGCCCATGTGGACCGGTATCGATGTGATCGGCCGCTATTTCGACGTTACCGTGTATCCGCTGGCTGAGCGGCTGCTCAACTTCGCAATCGCCGGCATCTAGGGTAAACTTACAGGTCGACCGTGCAAAACGGTCGCAACATGCACCCAAACCGCGCCGCGAAGGCGCCGTCAAAGGAGGTCGAAAATGTCGTATCGCGTGTCGACGCAGGTCTACAGCGGACCGTTCGACCTGCTGCTCCAGCTGGTAACCCGCCAAAAAGTAGATATCGGCGCTATCTCCATTAGCGAGGTGGCCGAGCAATACCTTGCCGAGGTCGAGCGCATCGAGGCACTGGACTTGGACGTGGCGAGCGACTTTTTGCTGGTCGCGGCAACCCTTTTGGACATTAAGGCCGCCTCGCTGGTGCCCCAAGAGGCCCCGAACAAAACCGTCGACGATGACGAGGACGATGAAGACCTCGAGGAACTCAGCGCACTTGACGGCGACGCCCTGCGCGAGGTCCTGATCCAACGCCTGATCGCCTACAAGCAGTTTAAGGGCGCGGCGGCGGCCCTTGGCGCGCGCATGCGGGCCGAGAGCCGCATGCATCCGCGCGTTGCCGGCCCCGACCCCGAGTTCTTGGGCCTCATGCCCGACTACCTAGCCGGCATCACCCTGCGCGGCCTCGCCGTCATCTGCGCCGACCTGGACGGCAAGCGCCAGACCTTCCTGCTGGAGGCCGAGCACGTGGCACCGCATCGCGTGCCGCTCGACCTGACGGTGGCCTCTGTCGACCGCTTTACCATGGCGCACCAAACCTGCACCTTCCGCGAGCTGTTGGACGGCGATGCCACCACCGAGCAGCTCGTCGTCACCTTCCTGGCCATGCTCGAGCTCGCCAAGCGCGGCTCGCTCACGCTGAGCCAGGACAAGATCTTTGGAACCATTCAAATCAACCGCGTCGAGGGCGCCGAGGCATACGTACCCGGCGAGGGCCCCGAGCTCACCGAATAGGAGCGGCAACCATGTCAAACCTTTCCACGCTGGAGGTAAACAGCCTCAAAGGCGCCCTCGAGGCGCTGCTGCTGGTGTCGAGCGACCCGGTGAGCGCGCCCGCGTTGGCAGGCGCGCTGGATATCGCCCCGGGCGAGTGCGCGTCGCTTTTGGCCGAGCTCAAGGTTGAGTACGAGGAGGCCAACCGCGGCTTTCAGCTGCGCGAAGTCGCCGGTGGCTGGCGTCTGTTTACGCACCCCGCCTACCACGACGTGGTCGAGGCCTATGTGCTGAGTTGGGACACTCAAAAGCTGTCGCAGGCGGCGCTCGAGACCCTGGCCGTCATCGCCTACCACCAGCCCGTTACGCGCGAGGTGATCAAGGGCATCCGCGGGGTTAATTCTGACGGCGTCATCGCTTCCCTCGTGGACAAGGGCCTGGTGCGCGAACTCGGCCGCGACCCCCAGCGCGGTCAGGCCATCATCTACGGCACGACCAATGCCTTCTTGGAAAAGTTCGGCCTGCGCTCCACCCGCGACCTGCCCGATCTGGAACAGTTTGCCCCCGACGAGCAGTCGCGTCAATTTATCCGCGAGCGCCTGAGCGGCCGCAGCATTCAGTCCACGCTCGAGGAGCAGGCCGAGGACCTGGACGAAGAGCGCGAACTGCTCGATACCGATGTTGAGGACGTCGATGACGCAGAGCTTCTGCCCACCGGCGATACCTCGGAGGACATGCATGACGAGGACTAACGAAGCAGGGGAGACGCGCACCGCAAGTGCCACGGGCGGCGCCCAGCCCGTCTACCCGCACACCATGCGCCTGCAGCGCTTTTTGGCGCGCGCGGGCGTGGCGAGCCGCCGCGGCTCGGAGGACCTGATGACTGCCGGCCGTGTGACCGTTAACGGCCAGGTCGCGACCGAACTGGGCACCAAGGTCGATGTCGACCGCGACCATATCGAGGTCGACGGCATGCCCGTCAAGCTCAACCAGGGCGCCGTGTACCTGATGCTCTACAAACCGACCGGCTACCTCACCACCATGAGCGATCCGCAGGAGCGCCCTTGCGTGGCTGATCTGGTGCCGCGCGACCGCTTTCCGGGGCTCTTCCCGGTGGGTCGCCTGGACCGCGACACCACGGGCCTTCTGCTCTTTACCACCGACGGCGACCTTTCGCAGGATCTGCTGCATCCCAGCAAACACGTCTACAAGACCTACCAGGCGCTCGTGGACGGCCACCTGACCGACCGCGACTTGGAACCACTCCGTCGCGGCATCGAGCTCGACGACGGCCTGTGTCAGCCGGCGATCTGCCGCGTCATCACCGCACGCGAGGCCGAGGCCGTGGCACCGCAAGGCGTCAAGCCCGGCACCACTGCCGTTGAGGTCATTATCCGCGAAGGTCGCAAGAACCAGGTCAAGCGCATGCTGAGCAAGATTCACCATCCGGTAATCCGTCTGCATCGCTGCAACTTTGCCGGCCTGGAGCTCGAGGGCGTGGCCAAGGGCTCGTGGCGCGAGCTCACCGACCGCGAGGTGCAAATCCTCAAGGCCGGCGGCATCCCGCCCAAGCAGGCCAGCGCCAAGCGGGGCGCCGCGCCGGCGACCAACACCGCGAGTCGCACGCGTCACCACGGCAGCCACGGCTCCGCACCCAAGCGCAACACCTATCGCGAGCGCTACACGGGCTAGCCATTACGCCAGCAAGCAGCGTCCGCGTCCCATACCAGCACGTCAACCACCGAAAGGAAGCA
>CABUTP010000254.1 GCA_902494545.1 uncultured Collinsella sp.
CTGACCGTTCCCGTACTCGACGCTTCGGCCATCGGCATTTCGTTCGTCAAACGTGATGTCGACACCGCGGGCCAGACAATGTTCCTGCTCAACGTGGGCGAGCTGCTCGAGGACTACACACGCGCCATGAGCGAAAACGAGCTCATCAACTCGCTGCTTGATGTGCCCGACAAGGCGCAAAAGGTCGTCGGCGACACCGAGGTAAGCGTTGCCGCGACCGAGCTTGAGCCCGGCGACTTGGTCGCCGTTCGCACCGGCATGTCCATCTGCATCGACGGCGTGGTCGAGCAGGGAAGCGCCATGGTTAACCAGGCGACCCTGACCGGCGAGCCGCTTGCCGTCGAGCGCAGCGCGGGCGACGATGTATTCGCCGGCACCGTCGTGGAAGACGGCAGTATCTTGGTGCGTGTGCGCGCCAACACGGCTCAGACCAAGCTCCGCTCGATCGTCTCGCTCGTGCAGGCGGCCGACTCGCTCAAGTCCGAGGGCCAGTCGCACATGGAAGACCTCGCCAACAAGATCGTCCCGTGGAACTTCCTGCTCGCGGGCCTGGTTGCGCTTACCACCCGCAGTCTCATCAAGACCTCAGCGGCGCTGATGGTCGACTACTCGTGCGCACTTAAACTCACGGGTTCGGTCGCCGTCATGACCGCTATGAGCGATGCCGCCAAGATGGGCGTCATGGTCAAGGGCGCGAAGTACTTTGAGTCGTTTGCCAAGGCCGATACCATCGTGTTTGATAAGACCGGCACGCTCACCGAGGCGCAGCCGCGTCTTGCCTGCGTGCTCACCACCGATGGCTGGAGCGAGGACGAGGTTCTGCGCCTTTCCGCCTGCTTAGAGGAGCATTTCCCGCATCCGGTGGCGCGTGCCGTGGTCAACGCCGCCCGCGAGCGCGGGCTCGAGCACCGCGAGCGTCACGCTGCCGTCGAGTATATTGTGGCGCACGGCATCGCCTCGTCCATTGAAGGGCGTCGCGCGATTATCGGCTCGGCACACTTTGTGTTTGAGGACGAGAGCGCGCAGCTCGAGGCCGACATTAAGGAGCAAATCGAGTCCCAGATGCAGGGCCTGTCGCCGCTGTATCTGGCGGTCGATGGCACGGTCGTGGGCGTGCTCGGCATCGAGGACCCGCTTAAGCCCGGGGTCCGCGAGGCCATCGCCGACTTGCATGCGCTGGGCGTCAAGCATGTCGTTATGCTCACGGGCGACTCCGAGCGCACGGCCGAGCGCATTGCGCGAGAGGCAGGGGTCGACGAGTTTAAGGCCGAGCTGCTGCCCGAGGACAAGTACGCCTATGTGGAGCGCATTAAGAGCGAGGGGCGCCATGTTGCCATGGTGGGCGACGGCGTCAACGACTCACCGGCGCTGGGCCTGGCCGATGTGGGTCTGGCCATGGGTGGCGGAAGCGACATCGCCAAGGAGGTCGCCGATATCATCCTGACCGATACGGATCTGGCCGCGATCGTGCGCCTGCGCCGCATGAGCCAGGGCCTCGTTGATCGTCTGACGAGCTCCTACTCTAAGGTGATGCTCACCAACTCAGCACTCTTGGCACTGGGCATTACCGGCGCGATTACCCCGCAGGCGTCGTCGCTGCTGCACAACGGCTCGACGATTGCGTACAGCTTGGGCAACGCGAAAGCGTATCTGCGTTAGCGTTTTTGCTTGAGTTTATGGCCTGCATTCGGGCGGTACCGCAACCGCCAGGGTGCAGGCCTTTTTAGGCAAGTGCAGCTTTGATGGCGGGGACTTCTGCGAGCTGCTCGGCTGCCTTTTCGTCGGAGCTGTCGAGTGCTGCTAGGCTGCGGTAGACCCACTCGTTGACCTGGGTGTTCTTGACGCCTACGGTCTGCATAAGGGCGCCTACCTCGCGGATTGCTGCGAGCAGATCGGCCTTGGGGCCCACGAGCTCGACCGTGAGGTCGTGGTAGGCGGTCACTCCGCGGTTTTCGCTCACGTGGTCGATAAAGCCCTCGACGGTCTCAAGCTGCTGGGCGAGAGCCGCATCATCGTCAGCGTCCAGCGCGACGAGTGCGTTCGATACCGTGAGGGCGGGATGTCCGCAGGGGACAAAGCCTTCGATGACATCCATAGCTTCGGTAATGGTTGAGCCCAGGCCTACGAGGGCATTGACGAGTTGCTGCTTGGTATCCATAACGGTCCTTTCGACGGGTCAATTGTGCTTGGCGAAAATATACGTGACGCGATCGGTAGCAAAAGTGCGAAGTGCAGCGCACATTGGGGTCTTCACAGCTCGTGCATAGAACAGCTGTCCGCTTTCAGAACGTGGTAAGATAACACTCCGCAAGCGGGGCTCGCCCCGTATGTTCTTTGAAAAGTCGACGGGTGTTGGGTGCCCGTGCCCAATACCATCCAGACTTTCCCGACATTCGGGGGCGACTGGTTTCGACACGATAGCTCTGAGAGAGGAAGCAAGCCGAGGTCTCCTCGCCTCGTTAAACAGGGGTACCGTCAAATTGAATTGACAACAACTCTTCTTTTGAGCCTATGGCTCTCGCTGCTTAGTTTATAGCGGCGCGTCAACCCGGTGATTTCCCCGACACCGGTGCGACGTCATTTTAGGGGAATGCTCCTGTGCACGTAATCGGTATGGCGCGGGCTAAGACCGAACCGATTAGGACGCCGCGAGCGTGTCGCTGCGCGCAAAGCGTCCGAGACAAAACCAGCGACTGAGCTTGGAGATGCCAATCAGGGGGCTTTCGTGGACCGGAGTTCGATTCTCCGCGCCTCCACCAATAGCTACAGGCAGGTAGAGAAGTGTCTCTACCTGCCTTTTTATTTCTAGTCCGTACCGCGGAGAAGCGAACGCTGCTCCAAAACCCATGCGC
>CABUTP010000255.1 GCA_902494545.1 uncultured Collinsella sp.
GCATCGGGCGCGTCGGAAGGGCCGTCGGGGGCAGCGCCTGCCGGATCCTCTTCGGGGGTCTCGATCTGTTTGATCATTACCTCTTGGCCCTGCAGCAAATAGGTCTCGCCGCTACCGCAATGGGGACAGGCCTTGCCGTGCTCGACCGTCGCGTAGTCGCAGCCACACGCCTCGCAATGTGTCACGGCCTCAACGGGCTCCACGATAAGCTCCGCACCCTCGGTGATGGGCTTTTTATCTGCCGCCCAGCGCCAAGCGTCGAGTAGCAAGTCGGGAACGACGCCCGAGACCTCGCCCAGCAGCAGCGTGACACTCGAAACGCGACTCACGCCATTGGCACGCGCCACGTTCTCAACATCGCGAATGATGTGATAGACGATTCCCAATTCATGCAAGGCGAAACCCTTTCTGCAGAGGTTGATTCGATGCAAACTCAAAGCAAGGGGACGACGAGATCTAGTCTGCGCCGTCCCCTTACCCGCCATGGCTACCTATTTACGACCAAATTTAATCTTGATGGCGCGCTTTAGAGCGTACTTGCCGAGGCTTGGGAGCTTTTGCTCGTATTTGACCATCGTGGAGCACTCGGGACGGTCGCGATCCAGATGGATGGCGTCGAACGCGCACTTGGTGGTGCACAGGCCGCAGCCGATGCACTTGTTGGGGTCGACGATCGAGGCACCACAACCCAGGCAACGGGCGGTCTCGGCGCGCACCTGCTCTTCGGTAAAGGTCTCGACGTACTCGCTAAAGGGCGCAGCCTTCTCGCGGTCGCGGTTAACATGCGCCACCTCGCGGCTCGCGTTGTCATAGCTCTCAATCACGACATCGTCGCGGTCGAGAGCGGTGTAGCGGCGCTGGTTGCGGCCGATGGTGAGCGTGGAGCCCGGCTGCACAAAGCGATGGATGGAGACGGCGGCCTCGTGACCGGCGGCAATGGCGTCGATGGCAAAGCTCGGACCAGTATAGACATCGCCGCCCACAAAGATGTCGGGCTCGGCGGTCTGGTAGGTCTGGGGATCGGCAAGGGCACCCTGGCCGCGGCCAAGCTCCACCTTGGAGCCAGCCAGCAGGTCGCCCCACACAATGGACTGGCCGATGGACATGACCACACGGTCGGCGTCGACGCGGCGCAGATCATTCTCGTCGTACTCGGGCGCAAACCGGCCCTCGTCATCAAAGACACGCGTGCAGCGCTTGAAGGTGATGCCGCACACACGACCGGTCTCGTCCAGGTGGACCTCCTTGGGGCCCCAACCACAGCTGATGTGCGCGCCGTCCTCGATGGCCTCGCGACGCTCTTCCTCGCTGGCGGGCATCTGGGCCTCGCTCTCCAGGCAGAACATCTCGACGTGCTCGGAGCCCAGACGGCAGGCGTTGCGGGCCACGTCGATGGCCACGTTGCCGCCGCCCACCACGATGGTGCGGCCGGGCAGCGCGTCGATCTTGCCGCTGTTGACCTCGCGCAAGAAGTCGACGGCCACGGTCACGTCCTCGGCATCCTCGCCCGGAATACCGGCAAGGCGGCCGCCCTGGCAGCCGATGGCAACATAAAAGGCCTTAAAGCCCTGCTCGCGCAGCTCATCGAGCGTCACATCGCGACCGACCTCCACGCCATAGCGGAACTCGGCACCCATCAGGCGAATGATCTCGACCTCGGCCTCGATAACGTCCTTCTCCAGCTTAAAGCTGGGAATACCGTAGGTGAGCATGCCGCCCGGACGCTCGTTCTTCTCGAACACGACGGGCTTATAGCCCTTCTCGGCCAGGTAGAAAGCGCAGGACAGACCGGCCGGGCCGGCACCGATGATGGCGATCTTCTGGTCGAAGCCGCCGGCACGCGTCGGGGTCACCACAGGTGGGACATAGCGGGTCGCGGCGTCCAGATCGCGCTGGGCGATGAACTTCTTGACCTCGTCGATAGCCACGGCGGCGTCCACACGGCCGCGGGTGCAGGCATCCTCACAGCGGCGGTTGCACACACGGCCGCAGATAGCAGGCAGCGGGTTCTCGCGCTTAATGAGTGCTAGGGCCTCGTCATAGCGACCCTGAGCCGCGAGCTTCAAATAGCCCTGAACGGCGACATGCGCGGGGCAGGCCGTCTTGCAGGGAGCGGTGCCGGACTCATGCGTCTCGATGCGGTTGTCGTTGCGGTAGTTGGGCGACCACTTGGTGTGGTCCCACTTGGTGGCATCGGGCAGCTCCTGACGCGGATACTCGGGCACGCGGCCACCGGCCTTTTTGCTGCAGAGCTTCTGGCCCAGCTTAGCGGCACCGGCCGGGCACACCTCAACGCAGCGACTGCAGGCCACGCACTTGTCCTTCTCGACCTTGGCGACATAGGCCGAGCGCGACAGGTTGGGCGTGTTGAACAGCTGCGAGGTGCGCAGAGCGTAGCACACGTTGACGTTGCAGTTGCAGATGGCGAAGATCTTGTTCTCGCCGTCGATGTTGGTGATCTGGTGCACAAAGCCGTTGTCCTCGGCCTGGCGCAGGATGTCGTAAACCTCGTCGCGGGTCACGTAATGGCCACGATCGGTCTCGACCACGTAGTCGGCCATATCGCCCACGGCGATGCACCAATCGGCCGGGTCGTCTGCACAGCCCTCACCCATCACGCGACGGCTCGCGCGGCAGCTGCAGGTGCTGGCGGCATACTTACCCTCGTATTTGTCGAGCCAGTGCTCGATATGCTCAATCGGCACCGAGGTGCTCGCGGCGTCGATGGCCTTCTCGACCGGAATGACGTGCATGCCGATACCGGCGCCTCCGGGCGGCACCATCGGCGTAGCCTTGGACAGCGGGCCTTTGGATGCCTGCTCAAAGAACTTGGCATAGACCGGA
>CABUTP010000256.1 GCA_902494545.1 uncultured Collinsella sp.
ATGTGCTGGCGCGCACGCACTATACGCGGAGTTTCCCGTGCATCGTGCGCCACGGCAACGTGTGGGGCTGCCAGTTCCATCCCGAGAAATCCTCCGCGCTGGGTCAGCGCATCCTTAAGAATTTCGTCAGCATCGTCGAGGAGGTTGGCCGATGATTCTGTTTCCCGCAATCGATTTGATCGGCGGCAAGGTCGTGCGCTTGGAGCGCGGCGACCGGAGCCGCTGCAAGGTATACTCCGACGACCCCGTGGCTGTTGCCCGCTCCTTTGCCGAGCAGGGCGCGAGCTGGGTGCACGTCGTCGACCTGTCCGCTGCCTTTGGCGAGGACGAGGACGCGTGCGCTGCCAACTCGGCAGCGATCGAGGCCATCTGCGGCGTCGATGGTCTGTCCGTGGATGTGGGCGGCGGCGTTCGCTCGCTCGCGCGCATCGACGAGTTGGCAGGCTACGGCGCACGCCGCATCGCACTGGGCACCGTGCTGGTGACCGAGCCGGGTTTCGCCGAGGTGGCGGCCGAAGGCTTTGGCGAGCTGTTGGTGGCTGACATTGCCGCCCGCGACGGCCAGGTCAAGGTGAACGGCTGGCGTGACGGCGCGGGCGTGGCGCTCGACGATGCCGTGGCGCAGCTTACCGAGCTGGGCTTTAAGCATCTGGTGTATACCGACATCGCGCGCGATGGCATGCAGACGGGCATCGATGTGGCGGCGTATCGCCATGTTGCCAAGGTCGCGGGCTTTCCCGTCGTGGCTTCGGGCGGTATCTCGACGCTCGACGACATCCGCGCGCTGGCCGCGGTGGGCGAGGTCGCGATTGAAGGCGCCATTACCGGCCGTGCGCTCTACGAAGGCAACTTTACGCTGGCCCAGGCGCTGGCCGCCGCCCGAGGGGAGGAGTAGCCCATGCTTACCAAACGCGTAATTCCCTGCCTAGACGTCAAGGACGGCCGCGTGGTCAAGGGCGTCAACTTTGTGAGCCTGCGCGATGCGGGCGACCCGGTGGAGCTGGCCCGCGCCTACGACCGCGAGGGTGCGGACGAGGTCGTATTTTTGGACATTACCGCGACGAGCGACAACCGCGCGACGACCATCGAGATGGCGGCGCACGCAGCCGAGGAGCTCGCTATTCCCTATACCGTGGGCGGCGGTTTTCGCGACTTGGCGGGCATGCGGACCATGGTTGCCGCCGGCGCCGACAAGGTGTCGCTTAACTCTGCCGCCGTGCGCGATCCGTCGTTGATCAGCCAGGCCGCCGCGGCGTTTGGCAGCCAGGCCGTAGTCGTGGCGATCGATGCCAAGCGCGTGGGACTGCCCGGGGAGCCGGGTGCCGATAAGTGGGAGGTCTTTACCGCAGGAGGCCGCAACGCCACGGGTATCGACGCGGTGGCGTGGGCCGAGGAAGCGGTTCGTCGTGGCGCCGGCGAGATCCTGCTGACCAGCATGGATCGCGACGGTACCAAGGCTGGTTTTGATTTGGCGCTCACTCGCGCCGTGGCGCGCGCGGTGCCGATTCCCGTCATCGCGAGCGGCGGCGTGGGCACGCTCGAGCATTTTGCCGAGGGCGTGATCGAGGGCGAGGCCGATGCCGTGCTAGCAGCGAGCGTCTTTCACTTTGGAACCTTCAGCATTCGCGAAGTCAAAGAGTATATGGCCTCTCAAGGTATTCCTGTGAGGTTGGACTTCTAGTGCTGCGGCTTGCCCAGGCACCCGACCTTCCGGCTCCAACCCTCCTCGCGTACTTAAGTACGCGTCGTCGGGCTTGTCGCTCGGAATCTCGGGCACCTGGACAACCCTCGCCGACCTGCGAAGTTTGAATTTGGGGAGAGAAATGGAAGAGATAACCGATCCTTCAAAGCTTACATACGACGCCAAGGGGCTGATTCCTTGTGTTGTTCAGCAGTATGACACCGGCGAGGTGCTTATGGTTGCCTGGATGAATGAGGAATCGGTGGGGCTGACGCTCAAGACCGGCACCACGTGGTTTTGGAGCCGCAGTCGCCAGGAGCTCTGGAACAAGGGCGCGACGAGCGGCAATATGCAAGCGGTCAAGGAGCTCTGGGCCGACTGCGATAGCGATACGCTGCTGGTCAAGGTCGACTCGCCGGGCCCGGCCTGCCATACCGGCAACCGTACCTGCTTCTTCAAGAAACTCGCGTAGGGCGGGCGCTCGATTAGACGCTCGGCCACCAGAAAGGATTGAACCATGGGTGTGCGCACCGCAAACGTTCAGGATGGAAATATCGGTGAGACGCTGACGGGGCTCGCCGAGGTGATTCACGGTCGTCGTGATGCATCGCCGCAGGAGAGCTATACCGCGCGTCTGCTGACCGACGTCGAGGACGAGCTGCTCAAGAAGCTTGCCGAGGAGTCGAGCGAAGTGATCATGGCCTGCAAGGATAACGATCACGATCACATCCGCTACGAGGCCGGCGACCTGGTCTACCACCTGCTCGTGACGCTCGAGCGCTACGGCATCACCCTCGACGAACTGGCCGGCGAACTCAACGCCCGCCGCCACTAGTCATTGGGTAGTCAATGGGGACGTTCTTAAACGACTAGTCGTTTGGGACAGTCTTTGCCGGCGCTGCCAAATAACATGCCCAATTACTACGATGAAACTGGATCTGCTGATCACACGTCGGTTTTGAGCAAATCGTCAACGCTTCTACCTGCGGTTTTATTTTCAGCATTAAGCCGATGGTCGGAGGTTTGCGGTTCATCGTAGTAAACGGGCGTTCTTTTTGGCGGGCGGTGTTGCACGGGCGTCGGTGGTGAGCGAAACGACCTGTTTTCCTCCGTCCCCAACGGATCAAATAGAAGTTGCGGTGGAATAGTTCTTGTTTG
>CABUTP010000257.1 GCA_902494545.1 uncultured Collinsella sp.
CTGGAGAACTCCAACGTGAGCTTTGAGTACGTGCCGCTGTTCACCAAGTTCAAGGCCGTGAACAAGATGCAGCGCCTGGCCCCCAACGAGCGGCCGTAGTCGACGCTCGAGGTTTGTCTGCGAACGGGCGGGCTTGTAATGACGGAGATTGAGTCCTGGGAGGAAACCATGGATGCAAAGGTGCTTGACGGTTGCGATCTTGCTGCCGAGCTGGTGCGTGAGGCGCGCGTCGACGCCGCCGAAGATCGGTTCTTTACGAATCGTGCCAACATGGACATGGCCGACCGTGTGATCTCGATCGTGGTGACGCTGCTTGTCGCGGCGTGCGTGTGCGCACTGCTCGCGCACGTGCTGTTTGTCTAACGACCGCAGGTTGCAAAGGCTATACACTTGGAACCGCCACAAGGGGAAACCACCACAAAGGTGCCTGTCCCCTTTGTGGTGGTTTTTGTTTTTGAGAGAGGGGCGGGGCGCTGATGGACGTCCGTACGGACGGCGATATTGCCGATAGCTTTTGGTGGCGGCGCACAACGCTGACGCGCCGCACTCCTCTGTATGACGCCTGCGTATCGGTGGGGCTGCTGGTCGCGGCGACGATTGTGGGCGCGCTGCTCGACCATCCGGGTCTCGCGCCGAGCATCATGATCGTCTATGTGTTCGCCGTTCAGCTGTGCGCATTCTTTACCTGGAGTCGCCTGTATTGCTTGCTGAGCTCGGCTGCCGCCGTGGCGCTCTACAACTTCTTGTTTGTCGACCCGCGCTACTCGCTGTCGCTTATCGACCGCGGCTATCCCGGCATGTTCTTCATCATGTTCGTGGTCTCGCTTGTGTCGAGCTCGATTGCGTTGGCCCTGCGCCGCGCCTTGGCACAGGCTGCCGCCAGCGACCGCCGCACGCATATGGTGCTCGAGACCAACCGTATGCTGCAGCGGTGCGCCGACGAGCAGCAGATCGTTCATGCCATGGCTACGCAGCTGGCGCGTCTTTCGGGCTGTCCAGTCGTGTGGTACAGCGCCGACGCCGAGGGCGATGACCTGCTGCCGCGTGCGACGTACACAGCCGTGGGCGATGCCGCGCCGGTGCACGAGCTGGCGCCGCAGATGCCGCCGCGGCTCTCGGCGTCCGCCTACGTGGGAACGCCGCTTGACGCCACGTTTGGCGGATCGGCGTTCTATGGCATCTACCTGACGGTTCGCACAGGCGACGGCTTGGTGCGCTCGGGCGACCCCGCCTCGGTGGTGGGCGTG
Source organism: uncultured Collinsella sp. (assembly GCA_902494545.1). GTDB lineage: Bacteria > Actinomycetota > Coriobacteriia > Coriobacteriales > Coriobacteriaceae > Collinsella. The sequence continues at coordinate 1,248 of CABUTP010000257.1, forward strand.
CTGGCTATCGTTGCCGAGCCCGACGTGCTGACGCATGAGGAACGGACACTTGCCGATGCCATCGTGAGCGAAGGCGAGCTGGCGCTCGACCGCGCCCGCGCCATGGAGGCCCGCGAGGAGGCGGCGGTGCTCGCCAAAAACGAGCAGCTGCGCGCCAACCTGCTGCGCTCCATCTCGCACGATTTGCGCACGCCGCTCACCAGTATTTCGGGCAATGCCGACGTGCTGCTCGACCAGGGCTCGACCGGCACCGCGGTGCTCGATGCCCAGACGCGCCGCGGCCTGCTTCTATCCATTCGCTCGGATGCGCTGTGGCTCAACGCCACTGTCGAGAACCTGCTCGCCATCACCAAGCTCGAGGGCGGCGGTATGCATCTGTCGACTACGCTCGAGCTTATGGACGATATCGTCGAGGAGGCGCTGCGCCACGTAAGTCCGGCCGTGCGCGAGCACGATCTTAAGGTGGTGGCGTGCGATGAGCCGGCGCTCGTCAATGTCGATGCGCGCCTGATGGTGCAGCTGGTGGTCAATCTGGTGAACAACGCCATCACCTATACGCCCGCAGGCTCGCATATCGTGATTTCGATTGGCGTCGACGATGGATGCGTGGCGTGCTCGGTGGCCGATGACGGCCCGGGCATTGCGCCCGAGGACCGCGAGCGAATCTTTGAGTCGTTCTACACCGCCAACCACGGTCTTGCCGACAGCCATCGCAGCGTGGGCCTGGGTCTTTCGCTCTGCCGCTCCATTGCGCTGGCGCATGGCGGTAGCATAGAGGTTGCCGCGGCGGACCCGCACGGCTCGGTCTTTACGATTGAGCTTCCCGTCGCCGATGTTTCGTTTGATAAGGAGTAGCGCTGTGCCGAACTCTGCCGTAAAACCACTCATCTTAGTCGTTGAGGACGACCCCGCCGTTCGCAACCTTATCGTTGCCGCGCTCGAGGCGCACGGCTTGCGTCATATGGCCGTGGAGACCGCCCATGCCGCTATCGCCGCCGCCTCATCGCAAGCGCCGAGCATTGTGCTGCTCGATTTGGGCCTGCCCGATATGGACGGCGTCAAGGTGGTGGAGTCGGTGCGCGCATGGTCGGGCATGCCGATCATCGTGGTCTCGGCGCGCAGCGAGGACGCGGACAAGATTCGCGCGCTCGATGCCGGCGCCGACGACTACCTGACCAAGCCGTTTTCGGTCGAGGAGCTGCTCGCGCGCATTCGCACGACGCTCAGGCGCCTTTCGTATGCGAAAACGGGCGGTGTTGCCTCCGAGGGCTCGTTCGATACCGGTGAGCTGCATATCGATTTTGATGCCGGCATCGCCACGATGGATGGCGAGGAGTTGCACCTGACGCCGATCGAGTACAAGTTGCTGTGCCTGTTGGCCCATAACGCCGACAAGGTGCTGACGCACCAGTTTATCCTGCACGAGATTTGGGGCACGGCGACTAAGAGCGATCTGGCGAGCCTGCGCGGCTTTATGGGCACGCTGCGCAAGAAGATCGAATCCGACCCCGCGCATCCGCGCTATATCCAAACGCATGTGGGTATCGGTTACCGACTGGTCACCCAAGGCTAGGA
>CABUTP010000258.1 GCA_902494545.1 uncultured Collinsella sp.
CCGGGCCATAGCGACGGTTGAGGCGCTCACACACCTCGATGGCGCGCTCGCGCTTGGCGGCATTGGTCTCGCGTGGCATAACGACTCCTCGGCTCAACGGCACAATAAACTTATGGGCACAATTGTCCCACGTCCGAGACGCTTACGCCTCCAAGAATGCGCCGGTCTGACGGCTCCACAGGCTCGCGTACTCGCCACCCGCCTCGACGAGCTGCGTATGCGTGCCGTCCTCGACGATCTCGCCATCGGCCAGCACCACAATGCGGTCGAGCGCCGCCACGGTGGACAGGCGGTGCGCCACCACAATGGAGGTACGTCCACGCATCAGGTTTTCGAGCGCCTCCTGCACCAGCGCCTCGGACTCGCTGTCGAGGGCAGAGGTCGCCTCGTCGAGCACCAGAATCGGCGCGTCGGTTAGGATGGCGCGGGCGATAGCCACGCGCTGACGCTGGCCGCCCGAGAGCTTGACGCCGCGCTCGCCCACCATGGTGTCAAAGCCACGAGGCAAGCGGTCGATAAACTCCAGGGCGTTGGCCAGGCGCGCGGCCTCGCGAATCTGCTCATCAGTGGCGTCGGGACGACCGTAGGCAATGTTTTCGCGAATGGAGCGGTGGAACAGCAGCGCCTCCTGCGGCACGTAGGCAACCTGGCGGCGCAGGCTCTGCTGCGTGCAGCGCGAGACGTCCTGGCCGTCCACGAGCACGCGGCCGCCCTGTACATCGTCCAGGCGCAACAACAACTTGGTGAGCGTCGTCTTGCCCGAGCCCGATTTGCCCACCAGGCCCACGCGCTGGCCCGCCGACACATGGAGCGTCATGTCGCTGAACACGCTCTCGCCCGCCGCGGCGTCACGGTATGCGAAGCTCAAGTGCTCAAAATCAATCGCGCCCTCGCGCACCTTGAGCTCGGGGGCGTTCTCGTCGTCTGCCACCAGACGCGGCTCGTCCAGCACGCGCGTCATCTCGGCCGCATCGCCGAGCGCGCGGTTGATGCGCTGCATCATGGAGCTCACATAGTTCAGACGCATGGTGAGGTTGTACGTATAGGTAAAGATCATGACGAGCGCGCCGGCAGAGATGCCAAACCACGCGTTGCCGCCCGCCACGAACACACTCACCACGGCCATGGTGATAACGATAAGGCCCGAGGTCGTAAAGTTGCGTTGCATCATGGCGTGCATCGAAACCGTCTCGGCGTCGCGCGCGGCACGGTCGGCGGTATCAAATAGGTCACGCTCAAAGTCCTCGCGCCCACAAGTCTTGACGGCCAGGATATTCGTGACCGCATCGGAAAGCACACCCGATAGCTTGTTCTGCGCGGCGGACGTCGCGGCCGAAAGCGGCATGATGCGTTTGTACATAAGCCAGACAAACGCGATGTAAACGACCATGATGCCCACCAGGATCACGGTAAATGTGGGCACCACCGGGGCGAGCGCCGCTACCGTGCAGACAACCGAGGTGATAGTGGGGATGAGCGAATACACCGTCACGTCCACCAGCCCCGTGTAGCCGCTCATAAAACGACTCGTCTGGCTCACGAGCGATCCGCCAAATCGGCTGGTGTGGAATGTCATGGATTGATTGGAGAGCGTGTCGAAGCACAAGCGCGCCAGGTGATAGTTGCCCGCAATCTCGAGCTTGTAGACGGTGTAGTCCTGCAGCTTGGAGAGGATCTGGCCTACCAGGTTAACGAGCACGAGCGCCAGAATGTAGGGACCAAAGACCTCGAATACTTGATCGCCCGCCACGGGACCCGCTTGGACACGGTCGACGATGAGGGCCATCACATAGGTGTTGGCAAACGTGAGCAAAAAGATATAGCCCGCCGACGAGAATACCGAGAGAAAGACGATCAGCGGCTGCGTGCGCGTGACGTCCCAAAAACGCTGCAATGTGCGGCGCACGGTGGAGCGTTTGAGCGGACTGGTGCTTCTCTGAGACATGGGCTTCCTTTCGCGTCTGATAGGGCGAAACGCCATTGTTGCACACTAAAGTGCACTTCAGGCAAGCACGATTGCGAAAAACGCCCGCGCGCCGCGCTTGCGCCGACGCCCCGCCGTCCGTTGCGGCTAGCCCTCGTCTTCCTGGCCCACGAGTAAGCCTGCGGACTCCAAGCCCAAAATCTCGTCGGCCTCCTCGGCATCTTCCAGGGCGTCGATGTCCTTGAGCTTGCGCTCCATAACGTTGGTGCGCGTGGTGATAATGCCCTCGACCGTCTTGCCCGCGGTCTCGATCTGCTGCTGGGCGCGGCGCAGCGCCGCCTGATAGCGCGGCAGCTCAGCCTTGACGGCGGAAAGTACGCGCAGCACGTCATCGGTGCGTTTTTGCAGCCTAAACGTCTGATAGCTCATCTGCAGGCTGTTAAGGATGGCGGCCATGGTGCTGGGACCGGCAACGTTGACATGATAGTCGCGGCCCAGGGTCTCGATAAGCCCGGGGCGACTGACGACCTCGGCGTACAGACCCTCAAACGGCACGAACAGAATGCCAAAGTTGGTCGTCGCGGGCACGCTCAGGTACTTTTCGCAGATGTCCTTTGCCTCGCGCTTCACCATCGCATCGAGCGTCTTGCGCGCAGCGGCGACGGCCTCCGCGTCGCCCGACTCCTGGGCGTCGAGCAGATGCTCGTACGCGTCGCCCGGGAATTTGGAGTCAATCGGCAGCAGCACGGGATCGCCCTCGTCTACCGGCAGCTTGACGGCAAACTCAACGCGCTCCGAGGCGCCAGGCTTGGTGGCGACGTTTTCCAGATACTGGTCGGGCGTAAGGATGTCCGCCAGGATTGCACCCA
>CABUTP010000259.1 GCA_902494545.1 uncultured Collinsella sp.
ACGTCCTCGGACATGCAAGAAGCCCTCGCTGCGCACTTCGTGCGGCGAGGGCTTCTTGCGTCCTGCGGAGTGTGCCTAAAAGTAAACCTATGGCGGGCCCTGCGATGTCCGGTCTTCAGCGGATTACTGCTGGGGGAATAATGGCGCGCTTCGCGCGTTTGGAAAGGGCTTCGTGCTGCGGAATGCATTCAGAGGGAGACCCATCGGGTCCCTTCGTCCTCGGTCTTCTGGGATTAAAGCTGAGGAGAAGAATGGCGCGCTTCTCGCCTTATGACTGTAGCGGCCGCGGTCCCGTTTGGGATCGCGGCCGTTTTGTTGTGGGTCAAATATGAACGTTGTGTTAATGAGTCGGTGGACGGTGGTGTTTTTCGGTGAGCGGCGTATCCTTCCAACGGTTTATCTAGTGTGTCAGTTGAAAGGAAGAGGGCGCTCGTCATTGTTTGAATGTGAACTACCGTTTGACCACAAGACGTTGCATCTGGAGCTCGAGGATAAGAACTTCGTGGGTGTGATGGAAGGTCATCAAAACGAGTTTAAGACTACAAAATCGCAGGAAGAGCTGGTAGAAGAGTCGCTTGCCAACCCTTACGGCTCACCTTCGCTCGAGGAGCTTTGTGCTGGCAAGAAGGATATTGTCATTATTAGCTCCGATCATACGCGTCCCGTCCCCTCGCGTGTGACGATGCCTATTCTGCTGCATCACATCCATTCCGCTGCGCCCGAGGCTCGCGTGCGCATTCTGGTTGCTACGGGTATGCACCGTCCGTCGACGCACGAGGAGCTCGTCAACAAGTACGGCGAGGAGATCGTTGCCAACGAGGAAATCGTTATGCACGTCGCGACTGACGACAGCATGATGAAAAAGATCGGCACCCTGCCTTCTGGCGGCGAGTGCATCATCAACAAGATTGCTGCCGATTGCGATCTGCTGCTTGCCGAGGGCTTTATTGAGCCGCACTTCTTTGCCGGTTTCTCTGGTAGCCGCAAGTCCGTCCTGCCTGGCATCGCCAGCTACAAGACCATCATGTACAACCACAACGGTCAGTTTGTGAACGATTCCCATTCGCGTGCCGGCAACCTGTGCCACAACCACGTGAGCGAGGACATGTTTGCCGCTGCCGAGATGGCTCACCTTGCCTTTGTGCTTAACGTGGTGCTCAACGGCAAGCACGAGGTCATCGGCTCCTTTGCCGGCGATATCCACAAGGCGCACGAGGCTGGCTGCGAGTTCGTGAAGAGCCTTGCCGGCGTTGAGCCCGTTGAGTGCGAGATTGCCATCACCACCAATGGCGGCTACCCGCTCGACCAGAACATCTACCAGGCCGTGAAGGGCATGTGCTCTGCCGAGGCCACGCTTCCCGAGGGCGGTGTGATCATCGACGTCGTCGGTTGTGCCGACGGTCACGGCGGCGAGGGCTTCTATCACAACATCGCCGACAACGATCCGGCAGAGTTTGAGCGCGCCTGCATCGACCGTCCTAAGGACGAGACCCTGCCCGACCAGTGGACGAGCCAGATCTTTGCCCGCATCCTGGCGCATCACCCCGTGATCATGGTCACCGACCTGTGCGATCACCAGATGATTAAGGATATGCACATGACGCCGGTCAACACCCTCGAGGAGGCGCTCAAGCTCGCCTTTGAGATGAAGGGTCCCGATGCCAAGGTGGCCGTCATTCCCGATGGCCTGGGCGTTGTTGTCGCTCAGCACTAGCGCGCGGCCTAAACGAATCGTTTATAACCGACAAGAAAGATAAGGTTTTATGCTTACCAAACTCCTCTGCGAATTCGGCGCAACGGCCCTCATGATCATCTTTGGCGTGGGCGTGCACTGCGATACCGTGCTTAAGGGCACCAAGTATCAGGGCTCCGGCCACATGTTTGCCATCACCACTTGGTCTTTTGGCATCTCGGTCTGCCTGTTTGTCTTTGGTGGCGCCGTGTGCATGAACCCGGCTATGGTGCTTGCCCAGTGCATCGTAGGCCTGGTGCCGTGGAGCAGCTGCATCCCCTTCATGATTGCCGATATGCTCGGCGGCTTTGCGGGCGCCGTGATCGCGTGGTTGATGTATGCCGATGAGTTCAAGGCTTCCGATGGTGTCATCGATCCCATTGCTCAGCGCAACATCTTCTCGACCAACCCCACCACCGAGGGTACGAACTACGCCCGTAACTTCTTCTGCGAGGCTATCTGCACCTTTGTGTTCATCAGCGCCATCCTCGCTGCCGCTAGCCGCGCCGGCGAGAACGTTCTGATGCTCGCCATCTGCGTCGGCCTGATCGTTTGGGCCGTTGGCATGGGCATGGGCGGCATCACCGGCTTCGCCATGAACCAGGCTCGTGACCTTGGTCCTCGCATGGCCTATCAGGTGCTGCCGATTAAGAACAAGGCTGACAACAACTGGAAGTACGGCCTGCTTGTTCCTGGCATCGCTCCGTTTGTCGGTGCCGCTCTGGCCGCGCTGTTTGTGCATGGTTTCTTGGGCATGTTCTAGTCTGAGGCTACATAGTTGTCCGCTGGCCGCATGGGGTAACTTCCCAGCGCGTCCTCGGACATGCAAAAAGGCTCGCTGCGCACTTCGTGCGGCGAGCCTTTTTGCGTCCTGCGGAATGCGCTGGGAAGTTACCCCATGCGGACAGCTGCGGGATCTTTGTTGCGTTCGTACAAGCAACCCAATATATATCTGAATTTGGATGGGAGGGGCTTGTTGCTGGTAGGGGCGTTGGGCTTCTGTCGACACTTTGGGATGGATTGTGCTTTGGGTTGGGGCGGCGCTTTGAGATG
>CABUTP010000260.1 GCA_902494545.1 uncultured Collinsella sp.
ACGGCGTTTGAGATGCTGGACTGAGCGGTATAGAGGCGCTGAGCTGCGGCATTGATTGAGCCGGACTCTGCTACGGCGATCAGGAAACGAAGCTGCTGGAGGGTCATCGGCGCTCGTCCTTTCGATTGTTATCTATAAAACAGATAACAGGTTAGCGCTTTTAAGTGATTGACCGAGGGAAACAATGCTCGTACTATTCAAAACACACAAAGGCGGTAGGTAATTAAGCCAAACACGGAACCGGGATGTGAAAGGAGGCCCGCATATGAATTGCTTACCAAGACGAATGCCGGGCTCCTGTTTGCGCCCGTCGGCGTGATCAGGAGACAGCGACTTACTTCTCTTTTTTATTTACTTTTGTTCGATCAAGGAGATCATCATGAGCCAGTTCATCAACAACCCCGAGCACACCTTTGGTTTCGATACCCTGCAGCTGCACGTTGGCCAGGAGAGCGCCGATCCTGCATCCGACTCCCGTGCCGTGCCTATCTACCAGACCACGAGCTATGTGTTCCGCAATTCCCAGCACGCCGCCGACCGCTTTGGTCTTGCCGACGCCGGTAACATCTATGGCCGTCTGACCAACTCCACCCAGGGCGTCTTCGAGGACCGTATCGCCGCACTCGAGGGTGGCGTGGCAGGTCTTGCCGTCGCCTCTGGCGCTGCTGCCATCACCTATACCCTGCAGGCTCTTGCCCAGGCCGGTGACCACGTGGTGGCTCAGAAGACCATTTACGGTGGCTCCTACAACCTGCTGGAGCATACGCTCTCCCAGTTTGGCGTCGAGACCACGTTTGTCGATGCCCATAACCTGGAAGAGGTCGAGGGTGCCATCAAGGACAACACCACGGTCATCTATCTCGAGACGCTCGGCAACCCCAACTCCGACATCCCCAACATCGACGCCATCTCCGAGATCGCCAAGAAGCACGGTCTGCCGGTTGTCGTCGACAACACCTTCGGCACCCCGTATCTGTTCCGTCCGCTGGAGCATGGTGCCAACATCGTCGTCCACTCCGCAACCAAGTTCATCGGCGGCCACGGCACCTCGCTGGGCGGTGTGATTGTCGACGGCGGTAACTTCGATTGGAAGGCGAGCGGAAAGTACGCCCAGATCGCTGAGCCCAACCCCTCCTACCACGGTGTTTCGTTTGCCGAGGCTGCCGGTCCCGCCGCCTTCGCGACCTATGTCCGCGCTATCCTGCTGCGTGACGAGGGCGCCTGCATCAGCCCGTTCAACGCCTGGGTCCTGCTCCAGGGCACCGAGACTCTGTCGTTGCGCGTTGACCGTCATGTCGAGAACACCAAGAAGGTCGTTGAGTTCCTGACTGGTGACAGCCACGTCGCCAAGGTGAACCACCCGAGCCTGCCCGAGCACCCCGATCACGAGCTCTATCAGAAGTACTTCCCCCGTGGCGGTGCCTCGATCTTTACCTTTGAGATTAAGGGTGGCCAGGAGGCAGCTTGGAAGTTCATCGATCATCTGCAGGTGTTCTCGCTGCTCGCCAACGTGGCCGACGTCAAGTCACTCGTCGTACACCCGGCTACCACCACACACTCCCAGCTCTCTGCCGAGGAGCTCGCCGAGCAGAACATCACGCCCTCCACGATCCGTCTTTCCATCGGTACCGAGAACGCCGAGGATATCATTTGGGATTTGAAGCAGGCCTTCGCCGCGCTGGACGAGTAGGGCGACTTGTGCAAGGACCCCTTGCGACTCGATAGGTATAACTGCATAAAATGCCTGCTCAAGGCGCCTGTGCGAACAATGGTTGCACAGGCGCCTTTTTTGCATAGAGAGGGTGCAAAAACAGGGTTTTTGACACGCTTTATGCATTCGAGTTATGGAAAACTCCTGTTGAGTGGATGTGAGTTTTACGCAATTGACGTGCGCCTTTTGAGTAAAACCGCAGGTCGCGATTTGCTCGGGGTACTATGCAGCGCGATCGAATCACACGCAGCTCAAACGCAGCAAAAAACGCACTACGGAGGTTTCCAGCTACATGAGGATCGATTCACGAAAACCGAAAGCCGCCGCCCTTTCCGCCGCTCTGACCGTGGCACTTTTGGCGGGCGCCGGCGCAACTGATGCCCACGCGGCAACACTATCCGATACGGTTGGATCTACGCCGTCCGAGGCGACGCTGGTGCAGCCCGTCGACTACCGCGGCGACGGTTATGGCTCTATGCAGGAGTGGAACGCCTCGATGGGGGCAAAGCGCGATTCCCTGGAGATGCGCGCTCAGATCATTATGAATATGTATGGCGACTATGCTACCGATGACGAGCGCGCTGTGTTGCAGGGCTGCATCGACGGTGCGGGTAGCCTGTTGACGATGGGGGAGGTCGACGCCAAGTCGACCGAGCTCGACGAGCTTCGCTCCACGCTCGAGGATGCCAAGCGCGAGGCGCTCGAGGCTGCCGCAGCCGAAGCCGAGGCCGCTGAGGCCGTTCAGGCTTCGTATTACAACGCCGGCTCCGGCTCGTCTTACGCGTCTGCTGCGTATTACGCGAACGGCTCGGGCCTGACGCGCTCGAGCGGCGTCAATAACTATAACGGCCGCCGCGAGACTTATTACAGCAGCAACGTACTCTACCATCACCGCACGGGCGAATGGACGCAGGATTCCGAGGGCTTTTGGCGCGATTCCGATGGCTACTACGTCGTGGCCGCGGGCGATAAGGCCCAAGGCTCCACGTTTACCGGCTCCAAGGGTGAGTGCAAGGTCTATGTTTTTTTTTTTGATTCGGGTACCACCGAGATCTACACTG
>CABUTP010000261.1 GCA_902494545.1 uncultured Collinsella sp.
GGGCAACCACAATGAGTTGGTCGAGCATGGTCTTGTACCAGGTGGGGGAGTCCTCGTGCCGGCTGCGGACCAGCTCGATCTTCTCGCGCGGATAGTAGATGAGCGTGCACAGCTCGCCCTTTTCGTCAAAGGTGAGTGTGTCGCCAAAGATCTCGTCGACATGTTCGCGCACGACGCCCGAGCAGTTGTTGAGGATGTGCATAAAGGCTTCGTACTCGCCGTGCACGTCGCTCATAAAATGCTCGGTGCCTTTGGGCAGGTTGAGAATGGCCGAGAGATTGATGATCTCGGTAAACGCGGATTGCTCGGTGGGAAATTGTCTCGACAGCAGACGCAGATACTTAAAGTCTTGCGGATTGCGATCGAATGCGACCATGAAGCACCTTCCGATATGGTTGGTAAAACTGATAAAACAGCGTCAAGCGTTTACCAGTATGCGCCGGCTTTGTTTCGATTTTGCGCCGGCGGCTGAATTGTTAGCTGAACGGTTTGCTAAATCGATTTAGTTGAGGTTGATGTGTCGGTTAAGTGGAGACGAAGGGCGTGATTTTGCCCATGCTGGCCCATGGCGGGGATGGGGATGTTCATGATAAAGATATTCAATACAAATGGTTCGTATTGGTAAATAGTGGACATTTGTATCGTATTTAGGCTTGCTGTGCGATAATTTGCACAGCAATACTTAAGGAGCCTCATATGAGTGATTTTGTCCTGACCTGTGAATCCGCCGCCGATCGAACCCGTGAGTTCTTTGCGTCGCGCAATATCCCTGTCGTGCGTTTTCATTACGAGATCGACGATGTTGTCTATACGGACGATCTGTATCAGTCGATTACGCCGGATGAGTTTTTTGCTCAGATTGCCGCGGGTGCCATGCCCAAGACGTCTCAGGTGAGCGTGGGTGAGTACGAGAAGTTTTGGGAGCCGTTTGTTGCCGAGGGTAAAGACGTGCTGCACCTTACGTTGTCGTCGGGTATTTCGGGCACGTATGGATCGGCCTGCGTTGCGGCGCAGATGCTCGCGGATCGCTATCCCCAGGGCGGCAAGGTGCGCGTCATCGATTCGCTGGGGGCGTCTTCGGGCTTTGGCCTGTTGCTGGAATATGCTGCCGACGTGCGCGATAGCGGGGCTTCACTCGACGAGACGACCGCTTGGATTGAGGAGCATAAACTCAACCTTCACCACTGGTTCTTCTCGACCGATCTGTCGAGCTACCTGCGCGGCGGTCGCATTTCGGCTGCGAGCGCGATTATCGGCACGGCGCTCAAGATTTGCCCGCTTATGACGGTCGATTGCGAAGGTGGGCTGTCGCCACGTGAGAAGATTCGCACTAAGAAGCGCGCGATTTCCGAGATGGCTAAGACCATGATGGCACATGTGCAGGACGGTGCGGCTTATTCGGGTAAGTGCGTCTTGTCCCATTCGGCGTGCCGCGAGGATGCCGAGGCCGTTGCGGCGCTGATTGAGGAACAAGTTCCGCAGCTCAAAGGCAAGATTGAGATCAACAATATCGGTGCCCTGATCGGTTCGCACACCGGACCTGGTACGGTGGCGCTCTTCTTTATGGGCGACAAGCGCGTGGATTAACTTGGCCCACCACGTCGCGCACGATTGCTCAAACGAAAACGGCCCGCCTCACGTTTGTGGGACGGGCCTTGCTGTTGCGGTTAGCGTTTCTTTCCGCGGAAGAAGAAACCGTGCAGCGAGGGCTTGAGTCCGCGGTTGGCGCGACGCTCCTCGATATGATCGTGGATCGAAGCGACGCGTTCGATGACTTCGTCGGGAATCGGCACGTCGGGATTCATGTTCTCGACCTGACTGACCTCGGCGGCGGCAACCTGGTCGATAATGGGCACATCGTCGCGCGAGATGACGGGCGTCGCGTCTTCTTTCATCTTGCGGTAGCGCTGCATCATGTCGGTCTGCAGCTGCTGGGCCGAAGGCGGCGTCCAGATGATGGCGTTGGCACCGGCGGCGATGGTTTCGCGGATGCTCTCGGGCGTCTTGCCGCCCGGTGCGATGAGCGGCAGGTTGGGATAGTGCTCGCGCAATTCACGCAGGACCTGCGGCGTGTTCTTGCCGGCCGCGATGTTGAGGATCTTGGCTCCGGCGCGCACTTTGGCATGCGCATCATCGTCGCAGCGTACGACCGTGGCGATGACGGGGATGTCGGCGATGTTGGTGATGTGCTCGACCATCTCGGCAGTGGCGGGGGAGTTGACCACACAGCCCGCCGCGCCCTGCATCTCGGAGACGGCTGCCATCTGTACGGAGCGCTTACCGGTCGTGGTTCCGCCGCCCACGCCTACAAAGACCGGGCACTCGGCGACAGTCAACAGCGCCTGCGTAATGGCCGGCTGTGGCGTGAAGGGGTAAACGGCGAAGACGGCATCGGCGTTGGAGTTGCGGATGACCGCGACGTCGGTGGTGTAGATAAGCGACTTGATGCGACGACCAAAGAGCGTAAAGCCGCTGGCCTCCTCGATCTCGTCGGGCATGCGGAGGGCCGCCTTGCGCAGACGCCCGTCGATGGGCAGCGGCTCCATGGGGAGCAGTCCGTTGGGGGTCACGGCTACCTGGGGCTCGGTGAACTCGTCTGCGAGCTCGACCTCGGAAAAATCGACCGAGGCGACGATGTCCTCGTGAACCTCGGCGGGAACATCGATGGGAGCTTGGTCGTTTGTCGCGGCAGGCGTGTCGAAGGAGCTGGTGCCGACA
>CABUTP010000262.1 GCA_902494545.1 uncultured Collinsella sp.
ATCGACGCCGCTAAGCTCACGGCCGACCAGGATTCCGTCGGCGCTTCCAAGTTTGTCTGCTTTGCCAATATGGTCGAGGACTCCCCGTTTATGGCGGGCGCCGTCCACGGCGGTGGCGAGGCCGACGCCGTCATCAACGTTGGCGTCTCGGGCCCCGGCGTTATGGCCGCAGCCCTGGAGACGCTGCCCGACTCCGCATCGATGATGGAAGTCGCCGAGAAGATTAAGCAGACCGCCTTTAAGATCACCCGTGCCGGCGAGCTCATGAGCCGCGAGGCCGCTCATCGCCTGGGTGTCGAGAAGGGCATTGTCGACCTGTCGCTGGCCCCCACGCCCGCCATCGGCGACTCTGTCGCGCGCATCCTCGAGATCATCGGCGTGGGCACCTGCGGTGGCCCCGGCACGACCTGCGCGCTCGCCATGCTCAACGATGCCGTCAAGAAGGGCGGCGTCATGGCCAGCTCCAGCGTGGGCGGTCTCTCCGGCGCCTTTATCCCCGTGTCCGAGGACGCCGGCATGATCGCCGCCGTCGAGGCTGGCGCGCTTTCGCTCGAGAAGCTCGAGGCCATGACCTGCGTGTGCTCCGTTGGCCTGGACATGATCGCCATCCCCGGTGACACCCCGGTCGAGACCATCGCCGGCATCATCGCCGACGAGATGGCCATCGGCGTCATCAACAACAAGACCACGGCCGTCCGCGTGATTCCCGCCATTGGCAAGGGCGTGGGCGACTGCGTCGAGTACGGCGGCCTGTTCGGCCGTGCGCCCATCATGCCGGTGAACCCCAACGCCGGCACCGTGCTTGCCCACCGTGGTGGACGCTTCCCGGCACCGCTGAACTCGCTCAAGAACTAGCTGAGGGAGACTGGCGAGGAGCCCCGGGGAGGGCAAATATATAAGGTCGCCTGCTCGGACAGTCCTGACTCGCACGGAGAGCACATTAAGTGCTCTCCGGCTCGTGCGGAACTCGCGATCGACCTTATATATTTGCCCTCCCCGGGGCTCCCGCACAACGGGACCTCGGTTGGGTTCTATCCCTTTGGCAGTCGCTTCGCTTCTGCCCTACTTTGCTGGTATGGCGGTTTGGCGTTGGATCGGTTCTTTCTGATATATGCTGGTTGCGGCTCTTCTTTTGGGAGGAGTCGCTTTTTTGTTGCTAGGAGGTTTGCCCGTGGTTGATGGGGATGCTCGCTCTGAGCTTCTTTCTGCTGATTGGAATGGCGAATGGATGCGCCTGCAAGCTGGTCGACGGCGGGCTGATGATTCTTTTGAGTGGGATAAGCGGGCTCGGCATTTTCGGCCGCTTGAGACTGTTCCGTATGCCCGGGACTTTATGAAGCTGCTGGCGTTAAAGCCTGGTGAATCCGTGCTGGATATGGGGTGTGGGGCTGGGTCGATTGCTATTCCGCTTGCGCAAGACGGGCATCCTGTGATTGCTGCTGACTTTTCCCCTGCCATGTTGGGCACGCTTGATGCCGGCATTGAGTACTATGGGCTCGAGGATCTTATTACGCCGCTTGAGCTTGCTTGGGATGATGACTGGGATTTGGTTGGACCGGTCGCGAAAGCGGTAGATGTTGCCTTTGCCAGTCGCTCTGTCACCACGACCAACCTAAAAGGCGCGCTTGCCAAGCTTGATCGAACGGCTCGTCGACGTTGTGCTGTCACGATGGTCGCCAACTCCAGCCCGCGCTATGACCTGCACCTGATGAACGCCATCGGTGCCTCGGTTACCTGCAGTAATGGCTTTGTGTATGCCTTTAATATCCTCATTCAGATGGGTGCCCTGCCGCAGGTTACGTACTTTGAATCGCCTCGTCGCGATACCTTCGATAGCCTTGAGGCGGGAGTGGCGGACTTCTCCCGCATGCTCGAGCACGGTAACGAGGATAAGATCGACCGTCTGCGCGACTACGTCGCTCAACATATGATTGAGAATCCCCGTGCTGGCGAGCCGGGGTCCAAAGGGGTGCCGCAGGGACGCTACATGCTCGACCACGTCCGCAAGGTCCGTTGGGCGTTTATTGCATGGGAGCCGGTCTCTTCGGGCCGTCCATAGACCGCTTTCGGCCGCCGCACACGTCCGCCCGTAACCCGCGCTGTTCTCCCGCTCGGCATCCGCATTCTTTTTGAACTGGGCAAACACGCCCCACACCGCGCCGTTCCTGCGCTATCGTGGGACAGCTCACGTAGATTAAGGCCCCATCGTGGGGCGCCCCATAACATAGAAAGCGAGAACCCATGGCACTGACAGGAGCCCAGGTCAAGCAGCTTCGCAGCATGGCCCATCACCTCAACCCCGCCATCATCATCGGCAAGTCCGACATCAACGAGGGCACCGTCGAGCAGACGGTCGCCTACCTGGAGAAGCACGAGCTCGTTAAGTGCTCCGTACTCGATGGTTCCAGTCTTTCTGCCCGCGAGGCCGCCGAAGAGCTCGCCGATCGCTGCCACGCCGAAGTCGTCCAGGTTATCGGCCGCAAGTTCTCGCTGTATCGCGAGTCCTCGCGCAAGGACATCGAGAAGATTAAGCTCGTCTAAGAGCCAACGATCCGGCGGGCCAACATACATCAAGCTTGCGAGCGTCCGAGCAATTCGGACGCTCATTTTTTATCGCTCGACGAGCACGCGGTTAAGCCTGCCCTCCACTAAGCGCTCGTACAGACGCCGCGTCTCGGGCTCGGGCACGCCATTGACCTGCTCCCTCAG
>CABUTP010000263.1 GCA_902494545.1 uncultured Collinsella sp.
GCTCGAGCGATTGTGGGAAAGTCCCGTGTATATATCGACCTACTTCTCTCTTCGCCGGACGGCAAGCGACAGGTGGCCATTGAATGTCAGGGAAAGGCCTCGCACGGACGCGCAGGGGATGGCTTGCGTGACGCTGACCGCATGACAGCCCTTCAGGCCATGGGCTACGATGTACTTCTCCTGACACACAGACAGATATCTGATGAGGATAGATTCCGCGCGATCGTTAAGGCCGTATGCAGGATGTTCGATGCTGAATATCGTGATAAAAGCCCGGATGAGCAAAGGGCTGAGGCATTACTCCGGTCTGAACTATTCGTTGACTGGACAAAATTGGGAGTAATCGACGGAAAGATGCCCGTTAGACGCAAAACAGCTCAATCGTGGACGGCTGCGGTTCTAAGTGAGTAGACTTTTGGCGCTTTGGCGACCAAGCCGTTTTGCAACAAGTCATTTACCTGCGGCTTTATAAAGCAATATGGATGGTGTGCTCGGCAAGTTCCAAAAAGTCTACTCACTTAGTTTTTGACGAGAAACCGATGCCGAAGGCGGTCCTATTTCAGGGAGTTAACAAGTTCGTGAGGCACGAAAAAGGCCCGAACCGTGCGGTTCGGGCCTTATCGAGCTAGAGATTGTCTCTCAGGCGGCTGGCTTAGCCAAAGTAGCGCTTGAGCAGGCCGGCGAAAGCCTTGCCGTGGCGGGCCTCGTCGCGAGCCATCTCGTGCACGGTGTCGTGGATGGCATCGAGGCCGGCGGCCTTGGCACGCTTGGCAAGATCGGTCTTGCCGGCGGTGGCGCCGTTCTCGGCCTCAACGCGCATCTCGAGGTTCTTCTTGGTGGAGTCGGTCACGACCTCGCCCAGGAGCTCGGCGAACTTGGCGGCGTGCTCGGCCTCCTCGTGGGCAGCCTTCTCCCAGTACAGGCCGATCTCGGGATAGCCCTCGCGATGAGCGACGCGAGCCATGGCCAGGTACATACCGACCTCGGAGCACTCGCCCTCAAAGTTGGCGCGCAGGTCGGCAACGATGTCCTCGGAGACGCCCTCCATCTTGGCGACGCCCACGACGTGCTCGGCAGCCCACTCGAGCTGGCCCTCCTCCTGCTTCAGGAAACGAGAACCGGGAACGCCGCACTGGGGGCACTTAAAATCCTCGGGCAGCTGGTCGCCGTCGAACTCTTCCACATAACCGCAAACGGGGCAAACAAACTTCATGATTCGATCCTTTCGATCGATGGCGATTGCGCGCTCGTCCGGTCCCGTAAGGGCCCTCTCCGGACGTGCGTCTTGACGAGTTCTATTATCCATAAATGCAACCAAATGTGAAGCCTATTAGGAATGATTTTTAATAAAACAATTTTGAGATATGAAGATGTTGATTGATTAACGATTGGCAGGCCGTCTTTGACCGCCGCTGAGTACAATCGGTCGAGCAAATGTTGACCCATCAACAAATAAAGGAGTTTCCTTTATGCATCTAGCCCGTCGTGCCTGGTGCCGAACATATCAGACGGTTTTTCGCATTGCATTGCCGATCCTGCCCTATACCGAGCCGCGCATTTTGGAGCATGCCGAGGATGTGCCCGCGGTGCTTCAAAAGCGCTCGATCCAGAAGGTCCTTATCGTGACAGACCCTGGTATTGCACGTTTGGGGCTCACGGCACCACTCGAGCGTGCGCTTACGGCTCAGGGGATTGGCGTTACGGTCTATGCCGAAACGCGTGCGAACCCCACGGTCTCAAACGTGGAAGAAGCGGCGGCGCTGTATCGCGAGAACGACTGCCGGGCCATTATCGGCTTTGGTGGCGGTTCGGCCATGGACTGCGCCAAGGGTGTGGGGGCGCGCATTGCGCAGCCAAACAAGCCCATCAACAAGATGCGTGGCCTGTTGCGTGTCCACCGTCTCCTGCCGCTGCTTATTGCGGTTCCCACTACCGCCGGTACGGGAAGCGAAGTGACGCTCGCGGCGGTTATCACCGATAACGAGACGCACTATAAATACCCCATTAACGACTTTGTGCTCATCCCGCGTTTTGCGGTCCACGACCCCGAGTTTACGCGCGGGTTGCCGGCGTCCATTACGGGGCAGACGGGTATGGATGCCCTGACGCATGCTGTCGAGGCCTTTATCGGCCGTAGCACCACGCCCTACACGCGCAAGATGGCGCGTCAGGCGGTCCAGCTCATCCGCGACAATTTGCTCGAGGCCTATGAGCATGGCGACGACATGCGTGCGCGCCGCAATATGCTTTCGGCGGCGTATAAGGCGGGCGTTGCGTTTACCCGCTCCTATGTCGGATATGTGCATGCCGTCGCGCACAGTCTGGGTGGCCGATACGGAATCCCGCATGGTTTAGCCAACGCGATCATCCTGCCGCACATGCTCCGCGCTTATGGTGACGCCGCCGCCCCCAAGCTTGCCGATCTTGCTCGCATGGCGGGCATTGCGCCGGCTGCCGCGCAGGACAGTCTTGCGGCCGAGGCCTTTATCGATTGGGTCGACCGCATGAACGAGGCCCTGGGAATCCCCAAATATGTCTCGGGTATTCGCCGCTCCGATATTCCGCAAATGGCGTCCCATGCCGATGCCGAGGCCAATCCCCTGTACCCCGTTCCTCTTTTAATGGACCGCCTGGAGCTCGAGCATATGTACGAAGTTGTTGCAGGTGGTATGTTTGAGGACGAGAACTAGGAGGGTCCATGAATACC
>CABUTP010000264.1 GCA_902494545.1 uncultured Collinsella sp.
GATTCGGACGAGTATACCGTGCGCATGTATACGCCGGTGCAGCCTGTTTTGGGCCGCATGCTCCGGGGCGTCGAGGGCGTTCGGCTCTCGACGGTTACCCGTGAACTCGATTCGGACCGGCGCTTTGCGTCGAGTGCGGCGGATGCCGTTGTGAGTATGGCACCAGACTTTACGATCGTAAAGAAGGCGCGCGGTTAACGTGCGTATAAGTAAGGCGGACTTTGAGAGACAACTATTCAAAGTCCGCCTTTCTGTTGATGAGATGCTGTGGGGGAGCATATGGGTCTTGAAGGAATAAAGCTGATTGCATGCGATTTGGACGGCACGTTGCTGCATCCGGGGGAGCGCGAGCCGCGTTCCGAGGCCTTTGAGCTTATCGATGAGCTGCATCGTCGCGGTATCGTGTTTATGCCGGCGAGCGGCCGTCAATATGCGAGCTTACGCTATCTGTTTGCCCCGGTGGCCGATGAGCTCGCCTATGTATGCGAAAACGGAGCCCTGGTGATGAGCGAGGGACGTGCCGTTGTCAAGCGTTCCATGGAGCGTAGCCTTGCTATGGATATCGCGAATGCCGTGGTTGCGTATCCCCATGCCGACGTGACCCTTTCGTGCGAGGGGCACCTCTACGCCATGAGCGGCAACGATGCGTTCGTCGACCATTTGCGCTATGAGGTCCACTGCGATGTGGCGGTGGTCGACCGTCCCGAGGACATCGACGAGGACGTCATTAAGATTGCCTTCCAGACGCCCGAGGTGGATCAGCCGGCGGCCCTGGAGTATTTCGAGCTCCTCTTTAGCGACCGTGTCGACGTGATGACGTCAGGAACCGAATGGACGGACTTTATCGGCTTTGATTCGGGCAAGGGCTCCGCGCTTGCCGATTACGGTCGTGCCCTGGGGATTTCGCCCGATGAGATGATGGCGTTTGGCGACAATGAGAACGATCGCGACATGCTCAACGTCGTGGGCCATCCCTATCTGATGGAGAGCTGCAACCCCACCATGCGAGGCATCAACGACCGCGTCCGTTACGTGCGCACGGTCGAAGAGGAACTGCGCCGTCTGCTCGCCGAGTAGGTTTTCGGGACATACCTAGAAATCTACTTTTTGCTGTAGCGGATGGGCAAGTAGATTTTGCGGGCATGCCACTAAGGGCTACCGGCAGTCGGGGCAGAGACCCTCGAAGATGGTGTAGTGCGACGTGACGTGCCAGCCGATTTGCTCGGACGCCTTGGCGTCGAGCTGGGCATCGAAGGGGAGCGGTACGTCGATGACGCGGCTGCACGAGGTGCAGATGATATGTGCGTGCGGCTCGATCGTGCGATCGAAGCGGCTGCCGCCCGGCGTCTTGATGGAGAGGATCTCGCCGGCGTCGGCCAAGAGATTGAGGTTGCGGTAGACCGTACCGCAGCTGATTTTGTCATCCTGCGCGCGCACGACGTTGTAGATTTCGTCGGCGGTGGGATGGTTGTAGCTTTGGCGCACGGCGTCAAGAACCAGCTTTCGCTGCTTGGTATTCCTTCTTTGCACCGCCATGCGCCTCGCCTCTTTTCTATCAACGGTCGTAGGTAAATGATACCGTATTTAGCACACAATACTAATAATGAGGACTGAAACCGTCTTCATTGGCAAGTGGGGCTCGGGCCTGGGCATCTACAAGGCGAAAACGCGTTCCCATGCGCTCGTAGGAGGCATGAAGCGCCTCGAGCTGAGACACGATGTTTGCCGGCGTGCCCTGTATCTCCATCTCGACTGACCCGTCTTCCATGTTACGCACCCAGCCGGTGAGTGCGCGTGCCTGCGCGAGGTTGGTGTTGGTAAAGCGAAAACCAACGCCTTGGACTTGCCCCGTCCAGCGCAGGAAATAGCGCAGGGGAGTGTCTTGAGTGGCCTCGTCGCTTGCGAGTACGGTAAGCCTACGGCGCAGCTCAAGCTCGACGTCAGAGGGCTTTTGGGGTTCGCGGCTGCCGCCGGTGACGCCCGAGAAAAGCTTGTCGAAAAAACCCATCGCTATGCCTGCTTGTTAGAGTCAGCGGGGAAGGCGATACCCGCCTGCTGACGCACGGCATCCATGATGCGCAGTGAGACGAGCGTGACATCGCGGTAGTGGCCAAGCTCGTGACGTCCCGCCGGGGTCTCCCAAATCTCTTCCTTGACGTTATCGATGCCGCCGATGGCGGTGATAAAGTCTGCGAGTTCGTATTCCATGGTGTTGCTCGATTTGGGCAGGTCGAGCACGCGGCCGTTGTCGCCCTGTTCGCGCGGCGCCTCGGTCGCCGAGCCGCGTACGACGTCGCCGCGATAGTCGATGCGGACGTTGCGGGGCGTTGACAGATGGTCAATCTGGATAGTGCCACGCTCGCCTTCGATCTGTGAGGGCAACAGGTCATTTGTAATTTTGGAGTGCGCGAGCTCGACGGAGATCCGGCCACCGCCGTAGCTGGCGAGGATGGAACCGCAGCCATCGATGGGGCCGTGCGTGAGCTGTCGCGTGGTGGGGTCGAGCAGAGTAGCCATGCTCGTAAGGCCGGAGGGCATGCCGAAGATCTCGACCATGGGCTCGACGGTGTAGACGCCAATATCCATGAGGGAACCCGATGCCATATTGCAGTCGAAGATATTAGTGGCGTGTCCCGCGAGAATCTCGTTGTAGCGCGAGGAATATTTGCCAAAGCGCAATGAGGC
>CABUTP010000265.1 GCA_902494545.1 uncultured Collinsella sp.
CCGGCCTTTCTGCTGGCCTCGACTTTATCGAGGCCCAGGGCGGGGTCGAGGCGATTGCTGCCCACGAGCGTGCGCTCGCTGATCGCTTCCTTGCCGGTGTGCGCGAGATTTCGGGGATTAAGCTCTACGGTGCCTTTGACCAGCCGACGCGCTCGGCGATCGTGTCGCTCAACGTGGGCGCTATCGATTCGGCCGAGATCTCGGACGCGCTCATGCAAGGGTGGGGGATTGCGACGCGCCCCGGCGCCCATTGCGCCCCGCTCATGCACCGTGCGCTGGGGACCGAGCGCCAGGGTGTCGTTCGCTTTTCGTTTGGGTATTTCAACACGGACGAGGAAGTCGACACCGCGATTGACGCTTTGCGCGATTTAGCCTGCTAGAGCGTATATACTTGCGGGACGGGTCTATTGCCCGTCCCGTTTTTGTTTCGACTCGAAAGGTGGTCCCATGGCTTCATCCGCCTCGCGCGGTCTGCGCTCCGACCATGTCGTCACCGTCGGCATCGCCCTGTTCTCGATGCTCTTTGGCGCCGGCAACCTCATTATTCCGCCACTGCTGGCGCTGCAGGCAGGTTCTGCCACGCCGGTCGCCATGCTTGGCTTTCTCATCGCCGCCATCGGCCTGCCTGTCATGGGCTTTATCGCCGTGGCGCTTGCCGGAACGGCGCGCGAGCTTGCCGGCCGTGTGCACCCCAAGTTTGGTGAGTTCTTTGTCGCGGCGGTGTATCTGGCCATTGGCCCGTGCCTGGCCATTCCACGCACGAGCTCAACGGCCTTCGAGATGCTGGTGCCGCTGCTGCCCGAGGGCGTCTCGCTCGGCACGGCTCGCCTGGTGTTTGCCGTCGGTTTCTTTGTCGTCGCGTTTGCACTCACGCTGCGCCCGGGCGTTATCACACGCGTGCTTGGTCGTATTACGGGCCCCGCGCTTATCGCGCTCATCGTGCTGGTCGTGGGTGCCGCCGTGGTCTCGCCGTTGGGCCCCGCTGCCGCGCCGCAGGCTCCCTACAATGCCGGTGCTGCCGTGCAGGGCTTTTTGACCGGCTACCAGACCATGGACCTGCTCGCGTCGCTCGCCTTTGGCATCATCATCGCCGAGACCATCCATGACCTCGGCGTTACCGACGATAAGCGCGTGGCCTTTGAGATCTCGCGCTCCGGTGTGATCGCCGGCGTGCTCATGGCCATCATCTACTGCGGCCTGGCGCTTGCCGGCATGCAGCTCGGCACGGTTATGCCCGATGCCACCAACGGCGCCGCGATCCTTGCGCGTTCGGCCTCCATGCACTTTGGTCTTGTCGGCACGGTCGTGGTCTTTGCGATCTTTTTCCTCGCCTGCATGAACGTGTGCATCGGTCTTATTAGCTGCTGCTCGCGTTACTTCTGCGAGACGTATGTGGTCGAAGGGGGAGCGGAGGCTTCCGAGGAGGCCATGCGCCGTCCCTTCGCGATTCTCGCCTTTGTGTTCGCGGCGTTTTCGTGCGTGCTCTCCAACGTGGGCCTCGACGTGATTCTCATGTTCTCGGTGCCTATGCTCAATGCCCTGTATCCCGTTGCCATTGTGCTGGTACTGATGGGCCTGGTGCACGGCTTTTGCGACGCGCATCCGCAGGTGTGGGTCTGGGTTGGCGGCGTTGTCGCGGTACAGAGTGTGATCACCTCGGTCCGCGATGCGTTCTTTGCGGGTACGTGGCTGCCGTTCGATGCGCTGCCGCTGGCGGACATTGGCGCCGCGTGGGCGCCGGTTGCCGTGGTGGCGTTTGTGATCGGTCTGGTTCATAGTCAGTTTGTCGCACATTCGAGGAGCTAGGGTATCGCCGCTTGCACAGGCGGGGAGTCTCCCCTATAATTTCCTTCGCTTTGGGACACGCAAGGTTTAGACCTTAGCTGCTCAACACCTTCGGGACGTGGCGCAGTTTGGTAGCGCGCCTGCTTTGGGAGCAGGATGTCGCAGGTTCAAATCCTGTCGTCCCGACCATATCTTGCGGGCGTAGTTCAATGGTAGAACCCCAGCCTTCCAAGCTGATGACGCGGGTTCGATTCCCGTCGCCCGCTCCATAAGATAGTTTTAACGGCTTTGGCTCCATTTGGTGCCAGAGCTGTTTTCATAAGCGTGCCGGGCGACGGGAATCGAACCCGGCAGGGTGCGAAGCTGAGAAAATGCGTGAGTATTTTCCAGCGCAGCACGCAAGGGCCAATGGCCCGCAGCGAAACAAGGGTTTGCGAAGCAAACCCTTGGACTTCCCGTCGCCCGCTCCATAAGATAGATGAATGGCTCTGGTTCCTTTTGGGAATCAGAGCCGTTTTCGTAAGTGTACGGGTGACGGGAATCGATGCCGCCCCACGCCCCACCTAAGTTGCGGTGAAATACGGACTGTTTTTCGGCTTTTATGGCCTATGTAGTCCGTATTTCACCGCAACTATTTGTAAGGTTGGATTTTGATGCCGTTGGGAGGGTCGTAGCGACCGTCTACCGAGAGTGGAAATATTTTTTGAAGCCTTGACCTGCGACGTCAAGCTTTTGGTCAGCTTTTGGCAAGGCCTGCGGACGGAAGCATGCGATAGCGTAATGGTATTCTCTCCGCCGTGATGGTTATGGGGTTGGCCATGCTCGATAAAGGCAAACATTTTCCGCAGTCATATGCAAGGATGCTATTCTCGGCCCTTGGAATTCATCAAGATGGACAG
>CABUTP010000266.1 GCA_902494545.1 uncultured Collinsella sp.
ACGGACCTGAACCGTACGCGTCTGCCAATTCCGCCACGCCCGCGTGCAGGAATTAGAATAACGGAGCGCCACCGCGAACGCAAGAACTATTTTTGAAAAAGTTTGCAGGCATTTTCCCAGGCGGCTCGAGCGATTGCCTCAGCGTCCTCGCCGGTACGATCGACGCGGTCGTTGACCAGCGCGTTTGCTGTGATGGAAATCATTGCAGGCTCGCACTCAAGACCGCGAATGGGCTCCGGCGCCATATAGGGACAATCCGTCTCGAACAAAATACGGTCGAGCGGGGTTGCCGCGAATGCCTCGCGCACGTCGTCGTTGCGCTTAAAGGTAGCCGCGCCGCCATAGGCGATGTAACAACCCAAATCCACAAAGCGCTCCATCGTGGCTCGATCCTCGCCAAAGCAGTGCAGCACGCAACCGGCCTGGGGCACGCCGACCTCGCGCAACACGTTGTAGGCGTCCACATGCGAGGTGCGCTCCTCGTCCGCGTCCTCATGACGCAGATGCAGCTCTACCGGCACATTGCGACGTACGGCAAGCTCAAGCTGGCGCGCCATACAGTCGATCTGCACGTCGTGGGGCGCCGGCGCAATATCGTCGTCGTAATCCATGTGGTAGTCCAGACCGATCTCGCCGATACCGGCGCACAAAGGGTCATCGAGCGCGGCAACAACCTGCGCGTGAATGTCATCGGTATAATCCGGCGCGCCATAGGGGTGAACGCCAGCGAGATACTTGATCTGCGGAATATCCCGCATCGGCAGAATTTCGCGCACGAGCCAGTCGCTATAGTCCGTCACGCTGCGTTTGTCAGCGATGGGGTCGAGCATCGTCACCAACAGGTCGACGCCCGCGGCTTTGGCGCGCACGAGCGTCTCGGGCACTTCCTTGCTCCAAAATGAGAGCAGGTGCGCATGCGTATCGGCAAGCGGCGCCAGCGGCACCGGGCAGGCCACCGTTTTCTTCTTTTTGGTAAACGTCACGCGTTCGACATTAGGCGTCATGGGAAAGCTCCTGAGCCAAGCGGACAAAGGCAGCGACGTCGAGCGTCTCGGCGCGCGTGGTAGGTGCGATACCGCAGGCCTCAAAGGCGGCGTCGAGCGCGTCCTTGGCAAAGCCGTTGGCGCTCATGGAGTTGCGGATCGTCTTGCGGCGCTGAGCAAACGCGGCGTCGATCACACGGGCCACCAACTCGCGG
Organism: uncultured Collinsella sp.; assembly: GCA_902494545.1. Taxonomy (GTDB): domain Bacteria; phylum Actinomycetota; class Coriobacteriia; order Coriobacteriales; family Coriobacteriaceae; genus Collinsella. The sequence continues at coordinate 1,199 of CABUTP010000266.1, forward strand.
TCGATGCCCTCGGGTACCACGCCGTCAACGCGATCGATGCGCACTACGGCAGAATCCACATGCGGTGCCGGCATAAAGCAGCGCGGCGGCACCTCAAAGCGCCCCGTCACCTGCGCATACAGGCCGAGCTTTGCCGTGTAGCCGCCATAAGTCTTGTTGCCCGGCGTTGCGGCAATACGATCTGCAACTTCCTTTTGCACCATGACGACGGCGCGCTTAAGCGCGGGCATCGTCTGGAAGAACTGAAGGATGATCGTCGCCGCCACGTTATAGGGCAGATTCGCGACAAACACCGTCGGATTACCGCCCGCAACCTGCTCAATCTGCTCCGGCGTCACCTTGAGCGCATCGCCCATGATAAAGCGGAAGTTGGCATAGTCGGCGGCGTGAGCATCGAGCACCGGCTCGAGCTCGGGATCGGCCTCAATCGACGTAACGCACGCCGCCTCCTGCAGCAGGGCCAACGTCAGCGTGCCGCAACCCGGGCCGACCTCGAGCACACGCTCATCGCCCGCAAGTTCAGCGAGCTCACAGATACGTTCGATCACATGGTTGTCGATCAGGAAGTTTTGGCCCAGGCGATGCTTGGTCGCAAGGCCAAACTCCTCTAGCAGCTCCCTAGTTGCCGTGGGGTTTGCCAAAGGCGAAGTTGTCATAGTTGCCTCCTTAGCATGGTGGCGGCGTCTTGAAACAAAAGGGCATGGACCGTTGCGGCCATGCCCTTACATCTAAACAGCAAATTGCCGATATGGCGCGCAGCGGCTTAGCCCAGACGCGGGAACAGCGGCTCGCCCTTCTCGACGGGCTGACCACCGGCAAGCAGGCCCCAAGCGCAAATGCCCTTGAGGTCGTCGCTCGCGGCCTCGTCCTCGCAGGACAGGCGACGCAGGGCCTCGGCAGAAGTCTGGGGCATGAGCGGCATCAGCAGGTGAGCGGCAATGCGGATGGCCTCCAGCAGGTTGTAGATCACAAACGCCAGCTCGTCAGCCTTGGCCTCGTCCTTGGCAAGCGCCCAGGGCTCGGAGTCCTCGATGTAGTGGTTGGCGACGTGGATGAGCTCCATGACCTCGTCCTTGGCTCCGCCGTAATCGAGCACGTCCATCTTGGCCATGTAGCGCTCGACCAGGCCATCGGCGATCTTTGCCAGCGGGTTGTCGAACGCGTCGGCAGACGCCGGTTTAGCCGGGGCGCAGCCGTCAAAGTACTTTGCGCTCATGTTGAGCGAACGCGAGATGAGGTTGCCCCAGCTGTTGGCCAGGTCGGCGTTGTAGACCTGCTCCATGCGCTCGAAGCTGATGGCGCCGTCGGTGCCGGGAACGACATCGGTCATAAAGTAGTAGCGATAGCCCTCGACGCCCAGCATGTCGATAACATCCTGCGGAGCGATGGCGTTGCCGCGGCTCTTGGACATCTTCTCGGCCTTGCCGGTCTCGGCATTGCGCACGGTCAGGAAGCCGTGGGCAAAA
>CABUTP010000267.1 GCA_902494545.1 uncultured Collinsella sp.
CATCGGCCACGGGGATATCCTTCATGTTGGCCACGAAGTAGGTCGCGTCGCCGCGCTTGGCGGCCAGGCGCACCATCTCTTTGCCCAAGTCGAACCCGTAAGCGTCCACGCCCGGCACCGCGCCCATGGCGCTGGTGTAGTAGCCCTCGCCGCAGCAAATATCGAGCAGCGTCATGGGGTCGTTCGTAGACGCGGCACGCCCAGACACCCGCTCGCGCACCAACTCAACCATCGCATCGCGCAACGGCGCATAGTAACCGCGGTTCAGAAAGTCGCGACGGCTGCGTGCCTGCGACTTGGGATCGCCCATGGAGTCGCCGCTCTTGGACGAGCGCAGCAGATATAGATAGCCCTCGCGAGCACGGTCAAACCGGTGTCCGCCCGCGCATGCAGCGCCGCGTTCGTCATCCACCAACGGTTCATGGCAAACGGGACACAACAACATGGCAACTCCTTAGCGCGAACAACACAACACCCACCATTGTCGCACGCCTTCCCCACCTAGTCATTGGGGACGTTCTTAAACGACTAGTCAAAAGGGACACTCTTGCGTCACATAGGGACACTCCTTTTGGTCGGTGCCAAAGAGTGTCCCCAACGACTAGTCGTTTAAGAACGTCCCCAACGACTATAAGAACGTCCCCAATGACTAGTCGATTAGGAGTATCATCGTCTGCGCAAATAGGCACGAAAGAGCATATTAGAGATTGAGAGCGTATGGCTGACACCGTATCTAAGCACATTGACATGACCACCGGATCGCTGTGGCGCAATGTTCCCCTGTTCGCCTTCCCTGTGGCCGCCACGAGCATCTTGGAGCAACTGTCGAACCTCATCGCCACGGTCATCATCGGTAACTTCTCGGGCGACCAGGGAACCCTCGCCATGGCGGCGGTCGGCTCCAATGTTCCGCTTACCAGCCTTATGCTCAACCTGTTTATTGGCATGTCGCTTGGCTCCAACGTGGTCATCGCCAACGCTATCGGCCGCAACGATCAGAACATGGTCAAACGCGCCGTCCATACCTCGATTCTTATGGCACTTGTGGGCTTTGTTGTCATCGCTCTGGGCGAGGTCTTTGCCGAGCCCATGCTCGCCGCGCTCAACGTTCCCGCCGAAACCATGCCGCTCGCTTCGCTCTACCTGCGCGTCTTTTTGCTCAGCATGCCCTCAATCTTGCTTTACAACTTTGAGGCCGCGATCTTCCGCTCCGTCGGCATCACCCGCATGCCGCTGCAGGCGCTTGCCGTGTCCACCGTCCTCAACATTGGCCTGGATCTCATCTTTGTCCCTGTGCTCCACTGGGGTGTCGCGGGCGTCGCCATCGCCACCGCCATCGCCTACACCGTCAGCGCCGCCACGCTTTTTATCCGCCTGCTCAAGACCGACTCCGTCGTCCGTGTCACCCCGCGCGACTTGGCTATCGACCCCGTCGCCCTCAAGCGCATCGTTAAGATCGGCCTGCCCGCCGGCATCCAGAGCGCTGTCTTTGCCGTCGCCAACATCATCATCCAGTCTGCCATCAACAGCCTGGGCACCGAGGTCATGGCGGCATCGAGCGCCGCCATGAGCCTGGAGTACGTGTGCTACAACCTGCTCAACAGCTTTAGCCAGGCTTGCACCACCTTTGTGGGACAAAACCACGGTGCCCGCCAGATCGACCGCTGCACCAAGACGCTCAAGGTCTGCCTGGTCGAAGGCGGTATCGTTGCCCTCACCACGATTATCGTTATTGTCGGCCTCGGGCGCGAAATCCTATCGCTGTTCAACAGCGATCCCAACATCGTCTCGATCGGCTATATCCGCGTGTGCTCGATTTTCCCGGCGTACGCCTTTAGCATGTTCTACGAAAACATGTCCGGCTACCTGCGCGGCTTTGGTATCTCGCTCATGCCCGCCCTCATCACCATGATCTGCGTCTGCGGCATCCGCTTCTATTGGGTGTTCTGCGTGTTCCCGCACTTCCGCACCTTTGCGAACATCATGATGGTCTACCCCATCAGCCTGGGCACCACGGCGTTCTTTATGGTCGTGGCGGTATTACTCTGCCACCCGGCACGCACCTATCGCGCCGCCCAAGCCAAAGCGACAGCCCGCTAAACACCGCACTCAACGCCACGCCAGTCATTAATTGACAATATGCGAGCTCATATAGTCGATAAAGCGCCTCGTGGCGATGGGCATGGTGTCCCAGCTGCGCCAGGCGGCCACCACGTCGCGCGAGGGGGCATGCACGATAGGCCGCACACGGATATCGGCTTGCACGCCCTCAACGGTACGGCGATACAGCATACTCACGCCTAGGCCCTCCTCGACCATCGCCATGATTGTGTAGTCGTCGGTCACCTCACTCGTCACATGCGGCGACAGCCCATGCGCCGCAAATGCATCGAGCACCAGGCTCTGTTCGCCCTCATCCAGCAACACAAACGGCTCGGACGCCAGGTCGGCGAGCGTCACCTTCTCCTTTGCCGTCAGCGGATGCGCGGCCGGCGGCAGTGCCACCAACTCGTCGTGATAAACCACGCGCTTCTCGAGCCCCGCGGTAAATCCGCGTGCCGTAAAGCAAAAATCAACCACGCCATCGTGCACCCACTGGGCGTTGCGTGTGTAATCACCCTGCTTGAGGGTAAAGCGTACGCCCG
>CABUTP010000268.1 GCA_902494545.1 uncultured Collinsella sp.
ACTATCGAATGCAGTTCGAAGGTGCGCGTGCGCACGAGCTCGACTGATTGATATGACAGGAAGTATATGGCTGAGAAGAACCCTTTGACTCCGGAAGAAGTGACGGAGTTATTCTCCGAGATCGACGCATCCGGCGTTTTGGATCCGACGCTTGCCAAAAAGCGCACCGAGCGCATGCGCGAAAAAGAGGCCGCGGCCAAGCGCGGCGACAAGGCGGCGCTGGCGCAGCTTCGCAGCGAAGATCGCGCGAGCCAGACAAAGCAGATCGACCCGCTGTCCGAGGATGACCCTTCGGGCTCGCAGGTGAGCCATACCATTACGAAGACCGCCATGGCCGTAGTTATCGGCATTCTGGTGTTGATCGTGGGCATGCAGATTGGCTACGGCGTGATGCGCCGCCTGAACACCGCCAACCTGTCCGAGAGCGTTTCGGTCGATACCGTTTCTACAGCACTCAAGGGTGGACTCGAGTGGGGCAACGGCTTTACGCAGTTCCCGCTCGACTTTAGTGTCGACGAGGCGGACGAGCGCACGGGTACGGTAGAGGTGACGGTGTTGGACACGTCGTCTGCCAACGAGCTCGAGCTGCTGTCTAACGGGCAGATTCAGGCTGCGGCACTTGCGACCAACGCGTTGCTCAACGATAAGATCGACCGCGTGGTGTATAACGTGCACGCCTATATCGACGAGGACAGCAAGATCCAGCACGACTCTTTCTTTGGCATGTTTCCCGCACGGGGCCATCAGAGCGCCATTCTGACGTTTGTGTGGACCAAGAGCTCGTCAAATGCCACGAGCATCGACTGGAAGATGCGTATCGTGAGCATGGACGACACGATTGCCGAGCGCATCCAAAAGCAGGTGAACTCGGTGTCGTCACTGATTGAGGACCCGGCGGTAAGCCAGACCAAGATTGACGAGGAAAAGGCCGAGCGCGACTTGGAACATCGCCTGCACGGTCGCGAGATCTTCCGCGGTGGCAAGCCCGACCGCGCGCCGTCCGATCTGCTGGAGCAGGATAAATAAGACGCCATCATCCCGCGTGAGCCAAGTGCCCGCGCGGGATGATTTTTCTGGGACGGGGATTAAATAATCATTCTGAGAGCGGGACTTTGTCGCCAACTGCATACATGGCAGACTGATTTTCCAATCCCCGTTCCAGAAAAATCATTATGCATAGAAAGTCATAATTATCATTTCGTAAACATTTCGATGAAATTAACGCCATGGCGCATACTTGCGGTTAAAATACCGCAAGGCCTAACTACCAACCTTTAAGCCGGTCCGGAGAGACCGGGAAGGAGAATTATGGCGAACAACCATACTGCGGGCACTGCTGCCCGCACCTTCGCGCCCAGCGAGCTTTGCCAGCGCATGCTGGCCAAAACCAGCAAGGGCACCTGCGGTCCCTGCATCCTGTACCTTGAGGATGGGACCGTTTTTTATGGCCGTGCATGTGGTGCCGAGGGCACTGCGACCGGCGAGGTCTGCTTCAACACCTCGCTTGAGGGCTACTTTGAGGTCATGACCGACCCGAGCTATGCCGGCCAAATCGTAACCATGACCTATCCGCAGATCGGTAACTACGGCATCGACGAGACCGACGTCCAGTCGGCCTTCCCCGGTGATGCTACCCGCCCCGCGAGCGCTCCCGCCATGCGCGGCATGATCGTCCGCGACATGTGCGCCACGCCTTCCAACTGGCGCTCGGCCGTCAGCGTGCCGGAGTACCTGCGTGCCCACGGCATCGTCGCTATCGAGAGTGTCGACACCCGCGCTCTTGTGCGCCACCTGCGCGACAACGGTTCCAAGATGGGCATTATCTCGACTGAGATCTTTGACGTCGTCAAGCTTGCCGAGCGTCTGGCCGCAGCGCCGACGCTGGTGGGCGAGAACCTGGTCAAGACCGTGAGTTGCCCTGAGCCCCACGCTTTTGCCGCGAGCGACCTGCCCGCTACGCATGACTTTGCGCTTGCCCCTGCCGCTCCCGCCCGCCACAAAGTGGTCGCCTACGACTGCGGCGTCAAGCGCGGCATTCTGGAGGGCCTGGTCCGCGCCGGCTGTGACCTTACTGTCGTGCCGTGGGATACGCCCGCCCAGCAGGTCCTCGACATGAATCCCGACGGTGTCTTTTTATCCAACGGCCCCGGCGACCCCGATGCCGTGGTGGAGACCTACGAGCAGGTGCAGCAGCTGATCGGTAAGGTGCCGGTCTTTGGCATTTGCCTTGGTCACCAGATGATCAGCTTGGCGTGCGGCGCCCAAATGGAAAAACTTAAATTCGGTCACCGTGGCGGTAACCAGCCGGTTATGAACCTGGTGAGCCGTCGCGTGGAGATCACCGCGCAAAACCATGGCTTTGGCCTGCTGTTCCCCAGCCTGGGCAAACTGATCCCGGAGCTTTCCGGCGGCGAGACCGAGCATGCGGCCGACGGCGACCTGCGCGCCTGGGTGCGTCGCGGTATCGCACCGGTCGTGATGAACGAGCGCTTCGGCCGCATTCGCCTGACGCACGTGAACCTCAACGACGGCACCGCCGAGGGCATCCAGCTGCTCGACGCCCCGTGCTTCTCGGTCCAGTACCACCCCGAGGCCTCGCCCGGCCCCACCGATGCCCACTACCTC
>CABUTP010000269.1 GCA_902494545.1 uncultured Collinsella sp.
CGCCGCAAACGTTAATTCGGCTGATATCGGTGAACTGTGACAACAGAATCGCCTCCTACAAAAAAGAGGGAGACCCTTGAATCCTAAAACTCAAGTGCCTCCCACATATGTGCTCTATGAAGGGTGAATTACGCGTTCGCGAGCGGGCGTACGCTGACCCTGTGCTTGATACCCTTGTGGAACTCAACGGTACCGTCGACCAGCGCGAACAGCGTGTCGTCCTTACCACGGCCAACGTTCTCACCCGGGTGGATGTGCGTGCCGTGCTGACGGACGAGAATCGTGCCCGTGGTTACCGTCTGGCCGGCGAAGCGCTTCGTGCCAAGGCGCTGACCGCGGGAGTCACGGCCATTACGGGAGGAACCGAGTCCTTTTTTGTGTGCCATTGTGTATACCTACTCTTTCGTTACGAGTGTAATCTACTCGGCGACGGGAGCCTCGGCAACAGCCTCGGCCTCTGCCTTGACAGCCTTCTTGGCGCGGGACGTAGCCTGGACCTTCACGATCTTCAGCTTGGTGAGCTGCTGGCGGTGACCCTTCAGACGACGATAGCGCTTACGCTTGTGGAACTTGAAGACCAGCTGCTTCTCGCCCTTGAACTGCTCAACGATCTGAGCGGTAACCTTGGCCTTGGCCAGCTTGTCGGGATCGGTGACGATCTTCTTACCATCGTTGAGGAAGATAACCGGCAGGGTGATCTTGTCGCCCTCATTGCCCTCGATCTTCTCGACGGTGATGACATCGTCGGTGGCGACCTTGTACTGCTTGCCGCCCGTGTTAACGATTGCGTACATGTTTACTTGCCCTTCATGCATCAGTTAGTGCAACAGCCGAATATAGTAGCAGGCGATAATACCCCCGTCAACGAGTATGTGGAGCAAATCCACAAGTTCGCACAGGTATGGGGCTGACGAGTCGGCCCTCGTCGTCCTCGCATGCTTGATTCTGACGCTCGACATCGTAGGAGCAGATGGTCACGAGGTCTTGCATACCGGTGGAAACAATAGGTGCATCCACGCCCGGGGTCAAGCCCTGCAACAAAACATCAGCGGCAGAAAGCAAAATTTCCGGACGCATGGAGCCCTCGTTATCGGCATGGGTGTCGAGCATGAGCACCAGATGGTCCTCACGCTCCCCCACCGCGAGCTCATAGCCAACGAGCGTATGGTCCAGATCAAGACGCTTGCTCTTTTTGCCGCGCGCATAGTCAATGCCATGACCCGCGCGCAGCGTGTCGATCGCAGCGCGCACCTCGTCGGCGCTCACGGGGGCCTCGGGGTCCAGGTGCAAGTCGATGCGGTACGACAGACGCGTAAGCTGGGCTGTCAGCGCCGGCGTGCGCACGTCGATGTAGGCAGCCTCGATAGGCGCCAGATCGGCAGGTGATGCAGCGGCTAGGCGCTCAAAGGCCTCGTCAAGCGCGACGAACTCGGTCATAAACAGGTCGTACCACTCGCAGGTCGACGACGTGCCCACGGGCAGCGCCGACGAAAAGCCCACGCGCATATGCGGCGAGAAACCCTGCGTAACGGCATAGGGCAGGCCCGCACGGCGCACGATACGCTCAATGGTATGGATTAGTTCCAGATGGCCCAGGTACTTAAGGCGATCACGCTTGCCGTAGCGAACGCGCAGCCTAAAGAACGTGGGATTGTCGGTCAAGCGCTCACTCATGCGCGATCACCCATCAATACGTTCTTGGCGTGGAGCGTGGGACAGATTCCGCAGCCGGTGCACGACGTGCGGGTGCAATCGGGCGTCGTGACGCACTCGAGCGAACGGCGGTATTCGCGCTCGAGGAAGCCGCGCGAGCAGCCGGGGCTCACGTGCTCCCAGGGTAGGCGCCAGTCCAGCTCGTAGGGCAGGTGCACCAGCTCGTTAAGGTCGATGCCGTTTTTGGCAGCGGCCTCCTTCCAGTTGTCGAGCGAGAAGTGCTCCACCCAGGCGTCAAAGCGCGAACCCGCATGCCAGGCATCGATGATGACCGGCGTCATATCGCGACCGGCACGGGAGAGCGCGGCCTCGATAAGCGAGGTCTCCGCATCGTGGTAGTGTACGCGAACGGCACGGTTGCGTACACTCGTGATGAGCAGTTTCTGGCGGCGCTTGACGTCGTCGTAATCGAGCTGCGGGCACCACTGGAAGGGTGTTGCCGCCTTGGGGATGAACACCGAAACAGAGATAGACACCGAGATGGACCCGCGGCGCGCCTTGGGTACCACGGAGCGGCCGAGCTCCAGCACGTGATCGGCCAGGTTGGCGATAGCCACGATGTCCTCGTCGCGCTCGCCGGGAAGGCCCATCATAAAGTAGAGCTTCATGCGGTTCCAGCCGGCCTCGAAGGCCGCCTTGGCCGCACGGTCCAGGTCCTCCTCGGTCACGTTCTTGTTAATGATGTCGCGCATGCGCTGGCTGCCGGCCTCGGGCGCGAACGTCAGGCCGCCCTTCTTCTCGCCGGCGACCGACTCGGCCATATCCACGCCAAACGAATCCAGGCGCTGCGACGGAATAGACACGCGAATACCCGTATCCTCCAGGCGACGGTTGAGCCTGCCGAGCACGTCGCGAATGCAGGAATGGTCGGTCGTGGAGAGCGAGGTCAGTGACACCTCGTCATAGCCG
>CABUTP010000270.1 GCA_902494545.1 uncultured Collinsella sp.
ACGATGCAAGCGATGCAAGATTCTCAGCGCCAGCGCGAGCTCCAAAAGTCGATCGGCTGCGTGGCAGACCCGTTCCGTTTGATCGGTTTGGAGACCGCAGGTGCCGATCAGGCCTAGATGTTGTGGTCAACCAGCGTATTCTCGCCTATATCCTGTCTTTATTTTGGGTATAGAGGTCTACGTGTGTGCTAAAGTATTGAGTCCTGTGGACTACGAAGGGAGAATCTGTGCCAAAAAAGACTGAGAGCACGGGTACTGGGCTGGAATCCTACGTTGCAAAGCTCATGGGCAACGGCTCAAACAGGACTTCGGTAACCGAGGACGAGATTCAGGTCGCCCTGAAGGATATCGATGTTACTGATGAGCAGCTCAACGCGGTGTATTCCGCGCTGCGCAACAGCGGCATCCAGATTATCTCCGCGAGCGGAAACGACGACGCCCCGATGGACGTCGACGATGACGATAACGATACCGACGATTTCGATGACGACGAGCACGATTCCGGCTCGCTTGACGATCACGAGCTTAAGATGGCCCGCCAGGCCGATGCCGAGATGGGCTCTTCCAAGAGCAAGAGGAAGCGCACCGTGCGCACGTCCCGTTCGCGTTCGCGCGTGCGCGGCATCGATGCCTCCACGGTGATGCTGACCGGCGACCCGGTTCGTATGTACCTCAAGGAGATCGGTAAGGTCGACCTGCTGACCGCATCTGAAGAGGTCGATCTGGCCATGAAGATTGAGGCCGGTCTTGAGGCCACCGAGAAGCTCGAGGCTGCCGATGCAGGCGAGATTGAACTCACACGCTCCGAGATGCGTCGACTTACGCGTATCGAGAACGTTGGTCTTGAGGCCAAGCAGGCGCTCATCAGCGCAAACCTGCGTCTGGTCGTCTCCATCGCCAAGCGCTATGTCGGCCGTGGCATGCTGTTCCTGGATCTGATCCAGGAGGGCAACCTCGGTCTGATCCGCGCCGTCGAGAAGTTCGACTACCAGAAGGGCTTTAAGTTCTCCACGTACGCCACGTGGTGGATCCGTCAGGCCATTACGCGCGCTATTGCCGACCAGGCCCGTACCATCCGTATTCCCGTGCACATGGTCGAGACCATCAACAAGCTCGTCCGCGTGCAACGCCAGCTCCTCCAGGATCTGGGTCGCGACCCGACCCCTGAGGAGATCGGTGCTGAGATGGACATGAGCGCCGACCGCGTCCGCGAGATCCAGAAGATTTCGCAGGAGCCTGTGTCGCTCGAGACCCCGATCGGTGAGGAAGAGGATTCCCAGCTGGGCGACTTCATCGAGGACTCCCAGGCTATCGTTCCGCCCGATGCCGCCAGCTTCTCCATGCTGCAGGAGCAGCTCACCCAGGTGCTCGATTCGCTTGCCGATCGTGAGCGCAAGGTTATCGAGCTGCGCTTTGGTCTCGTTGACGGACATCCCCGCACGCTCGAGGAAGTCGGTCGCGAGTTTGGCGTCACGCGCGAGCGTATCCGCCAGATCGAGTCCAAGACCCTGGCCAAGCTCCGTCACCCGAGCCGCAGCAGCAAGCTCAAAGACTACATTGAGTCTTAGTAGTTACGGCGTTTTACCAAACGCCGTAACTGGTCGACGCTGCGCGGGCACCAGAGCGACAACTTGTCATTCAAAGAGGGCGGCATGACCAGAAGGTCTATGCCGTCCTCTTTTCATGCCAATTTGTTCGCTCTGGTGCCCACTCGCTGGCATTGTCAAAACATCGGCGTTTCCGTTGCTGGTGCCGGCAGTTAGGCCGTCCCCAAGGGATCATGACGAGAAAATTTCTTAAAAAAGTTCTTGCCCTGAGCTGATTCGTCCGTATAATAAACTTCGTTGCTTGAGAGCACGCACCTATTCCTCGGTAGCTCAATGGTAGAGCACGCGGCTGTTAACCGCGCTGTTGTAGGTTCGAGTCCTACCCGGGGAGCCAGGTTTTAAAACCCGTCGCTTATGCGGCGGGTTTTTTCATGCCGCGATCGCCGGTGGCGAACGTTACCGTATCAACATTTCGTGTCGAGGATGTAATCGCGAACCCCGTGGCCTTAACATGGCGCGGTCGTTGTAAAATGTTGGAATGATTGCTCCCACGACATGGTGCCGCGAGCACCAGAAAAGGAGATTCTTGTGTCTGAGACCATTAACGGCAGCCTGAGCGTCTCGAACGACGTTATTGCCGATATTGCCGGTTATGCCGCGATGACGTGCTACGGCGTCGTCGGTATGGCCGAACAGCTGCAGGGCGCCGAGAGCGTGCGCCTGCTTGCCGGCCAGCGCCTCCGCAAGGGCGTGCTTGTTTCCGCCGACGAGAACGGCCTTACGGTCGACCTTCACGTCGTGCTCGAGAACGGCGTCAACATGAAGTCCGTCTGCCACAATCTTTCGAGCTCCGTCGCCTTCACCCTGCAGGAGATCGCCCAAATCGATCCCGCCAGCCTTAAGATCGGCATTCACATCGACGCGCTCAAGAGCCGTCTGAACTAGCATCCGAATACGGAGATTTCATCACTTATGATTGCAAAGACCATTCGCACCTGTTTTCCGATCGCTGCGGCTGCCGTTTCCGAAAAGGCCGAGGAGATCAACAAGCTCAACGTCTTCCCCGTACCC
>CABUTP010000271.1 GCA_902494545.1 uncultured Collinsella sp.
CCTATGGCACTTCAACATCATTGTCGCAGCCCCGACCCGCGGTCACGAGCGGGGGCTCCTATCTTTTTAGTGCCCTCGGATTGGGTCATAGTGTCTGTCGTTGCCAAAACATCGGCGTGGTCATTGGGGACGTTCTTAAATGACTGCGGCAGATAGGGACGTTCCTTTTCTGCTGGCAGTTTGGGACACTCCTTACGGGACACCCCCTCCACAGCGCCTATGCCAGCTTGTCGATTTGCCCAATCTCCCAGAGCGGAATGTTGACGAGCGTGCCCTCGTCTCTATATGCCGCTAACGATGTTCTCACGCAGCGCTCGAGCTTGAACTTCTCGCAGGCAATCCTCAGGCTCTTTGCTTTGAGGTTCTCTGCCGCCTTGACCTCGAGCGGAAGCACGGTCCCCGCATGGTCGATGGCAAAGTCAGTCTCTGCATTGCCGGAGGAGGATGACCAATACGCGGGAGTTTTGCCTTGGAGCAAAAGCTCCTGTGCGACGTATTGCTCGGTCAGCGAGCCTTTGAACTCCGTAAAAACAGCGGGCCCGTTCAGAACAATGGCTGGCGAGAGGCCGGAGAGTGCTCCGAGGATGCCGGTGTCGATGCAGAACAGCTTGAAGCCCGAGAGATCCTCGTAGCTTGTGAGCGGCGCTCTTAGGGCGGAAACACGTGGTACCTTATGAACGATTCCATAGTCCATGAGCCACTGGAGGCTTTCCTCAAAATCGCGTGCGCGCGCCCCGGGACGGAGCGCACCGTAGACGAACTTCTTGTTTTCCTTTGCGAGCTGGCCGGGAAGGGATTTCCAAACCAGCCTCATGCGCTCGACGATGCGGGCTGGCGCATGCTTGCCAAAATCGGATTCGTAAGCTTCGATGATTTGCTGCTGAAGCCTGCGGGCCTCGATGAAATCGTGGGAGGCGGCGAAAGCGGAGACAACTTCTGGCATGCCACCGACAACGAGGTATTCCTTGAGCAGGCGCTCGAGCTTTTCGGAAACGTTTGCCAGCAGGTCCATGTCTGCGGCAAGGATGGCATCTGCGAGCGGATCGCCATCGACGGCACGAACGAACTCGACAAACCCCATGGGGCGCATGGTAAGCTGGTCAATCTTGCCGACGGGGAACGACTCGTTTTCGCGTCGGAGCGCGAGCCCCATATAGGAGCCGGCTGCCACGATATGGTATTCCGGCGCCAGCTCGTTGAAGTATTTGAGCGAGGTGATGCCACGCGGTGCCTCTTGGATTTCGTCGAAGATGATGAGTGTGTCTGTCGGCGTTATGGTCTGGCCGCGCAGGAGCTCTATCTGGGAGATGATGCGTTTGGGGTCAAGGCTTCCGTCGAACAGCGAACGTGCGCCCGGTTCGAGCATAAAGTCAAAGCGGATGACGTTTTGATACTGCTGGCCTGCGAATTCGTTAAGAAGCCAGGTTTTTCCCGTCTGGCGGGCCCCCTTAAGCAGGAGGGGCTTGCGGTTTGCCCTAGATTTCCAAGCGATGAGTTCGTCCATTAGCTGTCGCTGCATACTGCCTCCTAACGATCATGGTTAGTATAAGACCGTTTCGGTCTTTCCATCGAAAAATGTGGGAGTAAACCACGTTTTTCCATCGAATAATGTGTGAGGCAACCACGTTTTCCCATCGAATAATGTGGGTGTTTAGGTCGGCACCTGGGGACGTTCCTTCTCTGCCGGCAGTTTGGAACACTCCTTGTTTTGGTGCAAATTAGCTACCCTTGCATCAGAAAACGGCGCCCGTCGGCGATGTTGCCGGCGGGCGCCGTGGTCGTGTAGGCGCTATTTGTTAAGTGCGTGCGTTCGAGCTCGCGTGCTACAGCGAGTCGATAAAGCGCTGCTGGGCGGCGCGTCCTGCCTCGTCCCATTTAAAGACGCCGGCGTTGTCGAGCACGTGGCCAAACGCCACGCCGACCTCCTCGTGCAGGATATCGATGGCGTTGTCGGCCGTAAGCTCGTCGGCGCGGCGAGCAAAGACGTCCTCGGCCCACGCGGCATGGCTGCGACAAAGATCATCGACCTCGAGCGCACCGGCAAGATCGTAGCTGGCATCGACCTTGGCTGCCAGCAGATGCTCACGGACAGCGCCAAGCTCGGGAACCAGGCGCGGCGGCAGAATGGCCAGGCCCATGACCTCGATCAGGCCGATGTTCTCCTTTTTAATATGGTGATACTCGGCATGCGGGTGGAATACGCCCAGCGGGTGCTCGTCAGTCGTGATGTTGCAGCGAAGCGCGAGGTAAGCCTCGTAGATCTCGCCGCCGGCGTTGCCGCGGGAGTCAACGCGGCGGATGACGGGCGTCACGGTGTTGTGCGCCACGCCATCGGCTGTGTACGCGATGACGCCCACAGACTCATCGGTCCACTCGCGCCAGGCGAGGATAATCTTCTCGGCAGCGTCGAGCAGCTGGGCGCGGTCATGCGAGCGCAGGCGCAGCACCGAGAGCGGCCACTGCAGCACGGTACCGCTGACCTGGTCAAAACCGGGCACGCTAAACTGCGAGACCTCGGCGGCGTGCATCATGGGGAACTCGTGCGCGCCGCCCTGGAAGTGGTCGTGCGACAGAATCGAGCCGCCCACGATGGGCAGGTCGGC
>CABUTP010000272.1 GCA_902494545.1 uncultured Collinsella sp.
GGCTGGCCCACTCACCAGAAAGGTCGATGGTCTGGCCCTGGTACTCGATGACCTCGGGGTTGCCGATGGCCTTGTTAGCCGCCTTAATGACACCCTGGGCGAGCGCCTTCATGCCCTCGAGGTCGGAGAAGGCACGGTAGGCCTCCATCGTGGTGAACTCGGGGTTGTGGGTAAGGTCCATGCCCTCGTTACGGAAGATGCGGCCGATCTCGAACACGCGCTCAAAACCACCGACGATGCAGCGTTTGAGGTGCAGCTCGGTGGCAATACGCAGGTAGCACTCCTGATCGAGCGCATTGAAGTGCGTGATGAACGGCTTGGCAGTAGCTCCGCCCTGGATGGTCTGCAGGATAGGGGTCTCGACCTCCATGTAGCCATCGGACTCCATAAAGCGGCGGAACGTGGAGAGAATCTGCGAACGCTTACGGAAGGTCTCGCGAACGTCGTCGTTGGCGATCAGGTCGACATAGCGCTGACGATAGCGGGTCTCCTTGTCGGAGAGACCGTGGAACTTCTCGGGCAGCGGGCGAACGGCCTTGGACAGCAGCGTCGCGCTCTTGGGGGCAACGGAAAGCTGGCCACGCTTGGTGCGCACGACTACGCCGGCCACGCCCAGGATATCGCCCAGGTCGAGTGCCTTGAGCGTATTCCAGGCGGCCTCGTCCATGTCGTTGATGCGGCAGAACAGCTGAATCTCGGCAGTCGCATCGCGCACGACGATGAACATGATCTTGCCCTGACCGCGCTTGGCGACCACGCGGCCGGCGATCTTCACGACGTCCTCGGTGTCCTCGCCATCGGCAAGCTCGGCGTACTTAGTCTCGATGTCGACGACATAGTCCTCAATCTCGGAGTGCTCGGGATAGGGGTTCTGGCCCGCCTCGAACAGGGCGGCGCGCTTGGCCAGGCGGGTGGCGCGCTCGTCGTTGAGCGTCGATGCCTGATCGGCGGCGTTCTGGTTCTCTGCCATAAGTTAGCTCCTCAAACTAAAACGCTCCCCAGGATTCGGTCCCAGGGAGCGAAAACATACCTTTACGCGGGACCGTGGTCTAGCGTGCGATCTTGGCGATGGTGTAGACGCGAGTCTTGCCGGAAGGCGTAACGACCTCGACGGAGTCGCCCTCGCCATGACCAATGATGGCGTGACCGACCGGAGACTCGTTGGAGATCTTGTGCTCGAGCGAGTTGGTCTCGGTGGTACCGACAAGCGTGACCTCGATGAGCTCACCGTTGGGGTCGACCAGGGTAACAGTCGAGCCAATGGAGACGGTCAGGTCGCCCGTGCTGGCAGCGATCTGAGCGTTGGCGAGGATGGCCTGGATCTCGGCGATACGAGCGGCGTTCTGGGCCTGCTTGTCCTTGGCGGCATCGTACTCGGAGTTCTCCGAAAGGTCGCCGAACGCGCGGGCTTCCTTGATGTCCTCGACGATCTCCTTGGCGTAATCGCCCTCACGCCAAGCGAGCTCCTCGACGAGCTTCTGGCGGCCCTCAGCGGTCAGTACGATCTGGCTTGCGTCCATACGGATATCTCCCCAACTATGATGTAACGATCAACTGTCAACAAAAACGAAAAAGACCGGCTAGCCTGCGGGCAAGCCGGTCAGGTGCTCACCCCAAAGGGATGGGACTACTCTGCGTCCGCGTCGCTGTCCTCTGCCTGCTTCTTCTTGGCAGCAGCGAGCTTGGCCTCGAGCTCAGCGATCTCCTTGTCCTCCTCGGACTGCTCGACCACGACCTCCTCGGCCTGCTTGGTCTCGGCCTTATCGTCGCCCTCCATACCCTCGCGGATATTCTTGACGGTAGAGCCGAGGGACTTACCGAGCTTCGGCAGGTTCTTGGGCCCAAAGATAATCAGGACAACGACGAGAATAATGATGAGCTCAGGAGCCCTCAGTCCAAACATGTAGACCTCCACAATACAGCGAGACAAGCTCGAATGAGTATACCGCGGGTATCGCGGTATCACAACAATAGCTAAAAAAAGGGACCGCAAGAAGCGGTCCCTCCTCATGCTCTGGTCGGGTTGACTGGATTTGAACCAGCGACCCCTGCGTCCCGAACGCAGTGCTCTACCAAACTGAGCCACAACCCGTTAGCTCGACTATAGTAACAAAGATTTTCGCCACGTGCTAGAGAAATTTTTATTTCTTTGGCGCGTCGATTTGAACCGTGTTGGGAATAAGCTCAGTCGCGCAGGCCCACCAGTCATTTTGCTGGGCAGCGTCAGCAAGCCTTTCGGCCGTGACGGCGGTGTCGCAAATGGCAAACGAACAGGCGCCCGATCCGCACACATCTACAGCAATGGTGCCGTCCTGTTTACGCAGCCAATCGAGGACCGTTTGAATCTGCGGCTCCATCTGTGCGGAAATGACACCTAGGTTGTTATGGATGAGTGCATATGCCGTCTCGGCATCACCAGAACGCAAGGCAGAAGCTATCGCGCCGGGCTTGTCCGCAGGCACCGGGGCCTCGGCAATACGTCGATAGGCTTCAATTGGCGAAACGCTTGCCTCGCGCGGCTTGACCAGCACGACGGGCGTCGCGGGCAGCGCGGGGTACTCAGTTGCCAGCACGTCTCCC
>CABUTP010000273.1 GCA_902494545.1 uncultured Collinsella sp.
CCGGCCGATGTCTTTGTCACGCCCGATACCGAGCAGGGCCTCGTCGCCACGCTCGATACCTGCTATCGCTGTGATCTGCCACTCACCATCGTGGGCAACGGCTCAGACCTGCTCGTCGGCGACAAGGGCATCCGCGGTGTCGTCGTAGCGCTGGGCGAGGGCCTCTCCGACATCACCGTCGACGGCACGCATGTCACGGCGGCAGCCGGTGCCTTGCTTTCCGATGTCGCCGTGGCGGCAGCCGAGGCCGGTCTCACCGGCATGGAGCCCATCTCGGGCATCCCCGGATCGGTCGGCGGCGCCTGCTACATGAACGCCGGGGCCTACGGTGCCTGCATGGCCGATGTGCTGGAGTCCGTGCGCGTCTACAAACCCGCTCGCCAGCTCGACGACGGCACCCGCGGTAGCGGCAATATCATCGAGTTCGATGTCGACGAGCTCAACCTGGGCTATCGCAAGAGCCGCATCGCCGACGACGGCTTTACCGTGCTTTCGGCCACCTTCAATCTCGCCCCGGGCAACGCCGCGATGATTAAAGCCGACATGGACGACTACCGCCAGCGCCGCGAGGACAAGCAGCCGCTCGACATGCCGAGTGCCGGCTCCACCTTCAAGCGCCCCGAGGGCCACTTTGCCGGCAAGCTCATCATGGATGCCGGCCTGCGCGGCCATGCTGTCGGCGGCGCACAGGTAAGCGAAAAGCACTGCGGCTTCATCGTCAACGCCGACCACGCCACCGCCGCCGACGTCGACGAACTCATCCGCGACATCCAAGCCAAAGTCAAAGAGCAGTTCGACGTAGACCTAGAACCCGAAGTCCACCGAGTAGGCGAATTCCTCTAAAAGAGAAGGCCCCGAAAGGGGCCTTCACCATATTTATTCAGATAACCCAGTCCGGTGTGTCGCGCCCCGAATCCGAGAGGGCCGGGACAGTCCGAGAGGCATAAGGTTGATCGCGAGTTCCGCACGAGCCGGAGAGCACTTAATGTGCTCTCCGTGCGAGCAGGACTGCCCGAGCAGGCAACCTTATGCCGCTCGGACTGTCCCGGACCAAGCCGCAGCTACGACAGCGCAATACCGCCGAGCCAGCCCCAACGCACGCCAGAGCCAGTGCCATAGAAGCTAATAAACGAATCAAGCGACTTAGACGTAATGGCGCCCTCGTTGCTCATAACGATGCCGCCGCCAACGTAGATACCCACATGACCGTAGATAAGGCCCGGAGCACCCGTGCCGCTGTGCGAGGAATCGGCCACGATCATGCCCACCTGCAGCGCCGAGCGGTCGGAGCTATAGCACCATGCGTTAAACATATCGCACGCGTTACCGCCAAAGTAGCCAACGCCGGCGTTACGGAAGACATTGGTAACCCACGCCGCGCACCAGTTCTGACCCGGCGAAGGCGTGGAGTAGCACGCGTTGACGACGGCCTGCTGTTTGCCCGAGCCGGCATTCTGTTGCGGGGTTCCGGGCGCATACGATCCGCCACCCGAGCTTGAACCACCCGAGTAGGAATTGTTCTTGTTCGCGGCAGCCGCGGCAGCGGCAGCCTTCCTAGCGGCCTCCTCGGCCTGGGCGGCAGCGAGGATCTCGGAATCGCGCTGAGCCATGAGCTCCTTGACGTCGTCGGAAAGACCGTTCAGCACGGTCTGGACTTCTTGCTGCTTGGCCTGCATATCCTGCATCTGAGCCGTCTGCTGGTCCTTGAGTTTCTCCAGGTCGGCCTTTTGTGCTTCGAGCTCGGTCTTCTGTGCGTCGAGCTCAGACTGAATCGTCTGGATATCCTCGATGGCATCGCGGTCACTCTTGTTGATCTTCTCAACGTAATGCGCGTTGGCGACGAGTTCCTCAAACGAGCCAGAGGCCAGCAGCAAAGACAGGATGTTCGTGCCGCCGGACTTGTAGCTGGCGGCCACGCGATCGGAAAGGTCGTTGCGCTTCTTCTTGAGCTCGGCCTTCTTTTCATCGATCTGGGCCTGCGTGTCGTCAATCTTGCCCTGGACATTCTCGATGTCGTTGAGGGTCTGGGCATTCTTGTTGGCCAGCGCCGCATACTCATTTGCGATGCTGTCGAGCTGGGCCTGAACCTCGTCGAGCTGGGCCTGGGCGGCATTCAGTTTATCGGTGGTTTCTTTGGAAGCCTCCGCCGCATGGGCGCGAGCGGGCAGGCCAAAAAGAATTGCCGCAGAAGCGGCGCCGAACAGGGCCTTGAGGGCAGTGCGGCGCGAGAGCTCCTGGGAAAGGATGGAATCGGTGTTTGGTGACATATGTACTCCGTTACATGTTTATTTATATGTCGCTCAACTCATACATATTAGCGTACATATGGCGCGTCCCAATGATTTCCACGAACGGCAGGAAACTACAAGGTCAGCGGCTCGTAAGCAAATGCCAAAGATCAGGTTATGCGTACGCAAGCTCTTCTGATGAGTACGTTAGCACAGTCCTCTGCTTTTCCTACAGCGCACGATTTGGGCGTCCCTGCCTGCGCTATACTCCCCTGAAGAAGTGTTCCTGATTCGATAGGAGACTACATGTCCAAAGCACTCGAC
>CABUTP010000274.1 GCA_902494545.1 uncultured Collinsella sp.
CCGTGGCACCCGTATCGCCGTCCGAGCGAACCTTGGACCAGGTTTTGTACGTCGAGTTGATATAGTTCTGTGCGGCAAGGCCAAGCACCGTGCAGACAAGAACAACCAGCAGGTACAGCGGGTCAACGCCAAAGCCGTATCCATAGTAATAAGGCATGCGAATTCCTCCGAATCGAGTTACACGTTGGAGGCATTCTACCCATTCGACTGACCAGCAAATCAACATCGATGTTTTGGCAATGTCAGCGAAAACGGCCGAGAGCGAGCAAGGTGACGTGAAAGAGAAGCGACGCGTACTTTGGTACGCGAGCGACGATTGAACGTCAGATTGCCGCTCTCGGCCGTTTGCAGCGTCGAGCTGTTACGCGGTTTGGCAAAACCGCGTAACTATATACCTATAGCAATTCAATTTTGCCATCTTTGACCGTCAACCCCATATTGCCCGAGAGCAAATCGTCCAGGCGCGAGCCCACGAGCTCAAAGCGCCAACCTTCGCGCAGGGGACTTTGCTCGGGATGCTCAATGTAGTCGGCCAGGTCATCGCGCGAGGCGATGACCGAGGTCGCCACGCCCGAGCGCTCGGCGACCAGGCGGATGAGCGCATACATCAGGTCCGTCACACTCTCCAACTCCGGCGAAATCTGACGGTGCCCGCGCACCATGAGCGGCAGGCGATCGTGTGGGCAGCTCGCACCGCGCTTAATGGCCATGAGCGCGCCGTCCACGTCGCGCTCCCCCAGCTGGTCGGTACCGCGAATGCTGCGGAACTCCTCAACACGAACGGGATTACGTTTAACCAGGGCCAGCAGCGTATCGTCGGACATGACCCACTTGCGCGGGATGTTGCGGCGCTCGGCGCGGTCCTCGCGCCAAGCGGCAAGCTCGCGCGCGATACCCAGCTGATGGCGGCTACACGAGTTGATGCGCTTGACCTTGCGGAATGCCTCATGGCGGTCGGCGCGGTAGTGCGACTCGTCGGCCAGCGGACGCAACTCGTCGAGCACCCAGTCCACCCGGCCCAGCTCGCGCAGGCGACTCATCATCTCGGTATAGGCGACAATCAGGTACTTGACGTCATCGATCGCGTACTCGACCTGCTTATCAGTCAGCGGGCGGCGCGACCAGTCGGTCAGCGACTCGGTCTTGGGCAATGAGACGCCGCAAAACGTCTGCACGAGCGCGCCGTAGGAAATCTGCTGGCGCTCGCCCAAAAAGGCGGCGGCCACCTGCGTGTCAAAAATGGGGCGCGGCAGCACGCCCACGGTGTGGAGCATGACCTCCATATCCTGCGAGCAGGCGTGGAAGACCTTGGTTACGCTCTCGTCGGCCATAAGCTCGGCCAGCGGCGACAGGTCGTCGATCACCAGAGGATCGACCGCGACACTCTCGGCAGGGGTGGCAATCTGAACCAGGCACAGACGCGGATGGAACGTGCGCTCGCGCAAAAACTCGGTATCGACGGCAATCGCGTCGAACTCACGGGCGCGCTGGCAAAAGTCGAGTAGAGCCTGATGTGTGGAAATGTACATATCAACCCATCGAATAAGGTTAGGCCCGAAAAACACGGGTAGGATATCGGCATTGCCTTACAACTATACTCGGTTAGTCACAGAACGGGAACGTAAGTATGCGCTGCCTTATCATCCACAACCCGGCATCGGGCCCCAGCTCAGATGAAATCTACGCGTTCACGCACGCCCTCGCGCAGGGCGGCGACGAGGTCGTGATGCGCTTTATCGGCGATGGCATGGAACCCGAGGACGCCGTGGCAGACGTGCGCGAGTTTGATCGCGTGGTCGTTTCGGGCGGCGACGGCACTGTCTCCAACGTGCTCGACCAGATGCGCGGATGCGGTGTCCCCACGCTCGTCTTCCCCTCCGGTACGGCCTGCCTGTTCTTCAACAACATCGGCAATGCCCCCGAGGCGGCGGCGCTCGCCAAGGCCTGCCGTGCCGGTCGCACGGTCAAAGTCGACATGGGCGAGTTCTTTTGGCTCGACGAGAACGGCAACGAGAAGCGCCACGGCTTTATCATCATCGCCGGCTCGGGCTTCGACGCCGAGATCATGATGAAGGCCGCCCCCACCAAAAACGACATCGGCGAGATCGCTTACTTCCTCTCCGCGCTCGCCACGCCCAATCCCACGGTGGCGCACTTTACGATTGAGCATGACGGCATTGTCGAGGAGCTCGACGGCATCTGCTGCATGACCGGCAACACCTCGGTCATCCAAAACGACATCAACCTGTTCCCCGACTGCCGTATGAACGATGGCATGGTCGACATTGCGGTCATCGAACCCGTAAAAACTGTGCAGCTTCTACCGACTGTGATCACCGCCGCACTCGACCCCGCCGGCAAGGTACTCGGCCGCCCACAGTTTAAGATCATCCAGACCAAGGAAGCCAAGATCACCTGCACGCCATCGCTGGGCATGCAGTTCGATGGCGAGATTATCTCCAGCAATTCGGGCGTCTTTGGAGCCCGCGCGCTTCCGCAATGCCTCGACCTCATCGTCGACGAATTCTCCCCGCTCGGAAAATAGG
>CABUTP010000275.1 GCA_902494545.1 uncultured Collinsella sp.
AAACATCTCGATCTGTAACAGTTAGAGCCCATTTTTCGGCCCACCTGTTACAGATCGAGATATTCAAATTCCGCTGAGAAGACAATCTCGATCTGTAACAGTAACTCGGCAAAATCGACCCTAGATGTTACAGATCGAGACAAACGACCGATATCGACCTAAATAATCTCAATCTGTAACATCTATCCCGTTTTCGGCCTTACAACTGTTATAGATCAAGACAAACAGACGAATCAAGCCACCGCAAAGGTACCTTTGCGGTGGCTTGGGGTCGCGCTACTCACCGAGCATCTCCTGGAGCTTGGCTGCCACGGCGTGGCCCAGGCTCTCGTGGCTTTCGGGCATCATATGCAGGTAGTCGATATCGCCCGGCTCGGCAAAATCGGCGGCATTCAAAAAGTCGCAGCCAAACTGCTCGGCCACGTGCGCATAGTACTCGCCAAAATGCTCAGATGCCTCAACGGAATGCTCGTCAAAGTCGGTCATATACACATCGGCGATCTGCGGCTTGATCTTGATAGGAGCCATCAACAGAATGCGCGGACAAGGCGCAGCGTCGGTCCACGGAAACGCGCGGACGGCGCGAATCAGTGCCATGGCGCCACGGGCGATATCGGAAGCTGTCACGTTAAAGACCGTCTTACAGTCGTTGGTGCCCAGCATGATCACAATGGCGTCCAGCGGCTTATGGGCCTCGAGCAGCATCGGAAGCGCGCGAATGCCGTTGAGGTTAGTGTCCAGATGGCACATATCGTCGCGCACCGTCGTGCGGCCGTTAAGCCCCTCCTCAATCACATGCCAGCCCTCGCCCAGGTCACGCTGCGCCACGCCGCACCAGCGCACATCCTGCGCATAGCGCACCGCGGTGCCGTCGCGCATACCAGCCGGATCATAGCCATAGGTATTGCTGTCACCAAAGCACAGAACGTTTTTCATCGTAAGCCCTTCCTTTAGTAAAAAGCCGACGGGAGCAGCCCTCCCGCCGGCTCGACCTATCTGTCGGCACGTACCGATTACAGGTACTTGCGCCAATCGTCATCGTCCTCATCGTCCTCGGCGGCAGCCTGGGCCTGCTCGGCGGCGCGAGCAGCCGCAGCGCGGGCGGCAACCTGAGCATAGGACTCCTCGTTACGCTCGGGGAAGTTTGCCAGCACGTGCTCGAACTTGGCAAAATCCTCATCCCAGCGCGTAGAAGGCACGGCAAAGAACACCTGCTTGACCTTAAAGTCGCCCGACGCGAGCTCCTTACGGAAGAGCTCGGCCACGGCCTCGGCATCAAAGCCGTTATTGTCGCAGCCCCAAGCACCCAGCACGAGCTTCTCGCGACCCAGCTCATCGCAGATGGCAAGGACAAAGCGGATACGGTCGCGCAGGGCATCCAACAGGGCGTCGTCGCTCACACGGTACTCCTGGCGGGCACGCTTGAAGTTGGGTGCGGCGGCAACGATCACATCGGCGTATGCGTGCACGTGGTTGCGGTCGAAACGCACGGCGGGCACCACTAGTGCACGATTGCGGTAAAGCTCGCAGTTGATGTTGCGGCGACGGTTCTCGCCGTACCACTTGCGCTGTTTGTCGAGCACGTTGTACAGGTACGAATCGGCGCAGAGCGTGGCCTCCTGGCCCAGGTAGCCCTGGATATAGCCGCCGCCCGGATTGGTAAACGAGGCAAAGGCAAGCACGACCATATCGCAGAACTGCGCATAGCCGCGGCCGTTATCGAGGATTGCCTGCGTGGCGGAGGCATCAAGCACAGTGACCTCGGGCAGGACCGGAGCAGCCTCCTCCGCGGGCGCGGACTCGGCTTCATCAGCCGACTCGGTGAACTCGGGTGCCACCTCGGACTCGGCCGCAGCCTCCATCTCGGCAGTCTCCACCTCGGCAGCGTCGGCCTCCACAACCTCGGCAACCGGCTCCTCGGCAGCCGCAGCCTTCTGGGCCCTGGCCTTCATCGCCGCGACAAAACCGGCAGGCATACCATCGAACTCGCACACGCCGGCAAGCGAACGCTCGATGTCCTTGGCGCAGGCCTCGGACACAGCCACCACATGGCGCTCGGCGGCCTTGGCACGCGCCTCGCGCTTGGGATTGGGCTGACCCGCTCGGTTAGATCTGCGGTTACGGTTCCTGTTGTCGACATCTGCCATACGTGGCCACCTTTCCTGTCGCTGCCGCTATCGGCTTTTTCCCATCCATCATACCCCGCCGCGCACAAAAAAGACGGCCCCGAAGGACCGCCTTTCGTATCGTTTTACCGTGTCCGGCAGGAAGCGTCGCAATGCCGCGCTTTAATCGCGACGACCAAGGATGTTCAGGATGCGCAGGAACACATTGATGATGTCCACGAACAGGTTGGATGCCATGAGCACGGCGTTGGGCAGCGTAGGCGGCACCGTCGTGGCAACATAGGTGTCGTAGCCAATAAACCCGGCGAACACCACGATCACGATCAGGTCGGTGATGGTCTGCGAGACGCCCATGAACATCAGCACGATCTCAACCAGAATCGTGGCGAGCAGAATGCCAAAACCGATGCCATATACGCG
>CABUTP010000276.1 GCA_902494545.1 uncultured Collinsella sp.
GCATAACGCCAAGCTCGGGCAGGTCGCGCGCGACGGACGGTGCGAGTACGAGGGCGTCGGAAGAATTGCCGTCGTTCCCGCAAACAGCCTGCCGGCGCAGCAGCACGATGGGGCGGATACTGCCGGCGAGCAGATCGCGTTCAGCATCGTCGATATAGCACAGGCGCCCGGCATCGGCAAGACTGCGCACCATAACGGCAAGCGGCTTGTTGCTGCGGCGTTTGCGGCGGCGAAGCTCGGCTACCGCCTGCTCGTTGGAGGCGTCGCATGCCAAGTGGAATCCGCCCAGGCCCTTGATGGCGACGATGCCACCGCTGGCCAGCAGCTCAACGCAGCGCTCGATAATGGCGTCGCTGACCTCGCGTGTGGTGCCGACGGCCGGTGTCGCGGACGAATTCCCGCACGCATCGCCGTTCACAGCCTCGCGCCACGTAATATGCGGCCCGCAATCAAAGCAGGCATCGGGCTGCGCGTGAAAACGCCGGTCGAGTGGGTCGGCATACTCCGCGGCACACCTGGGACACATGGGAAAACAATCCATCGACGTGGCCGCTCGGTCATAAGGCAACGATCGGATGATGGTAAAGCGTGGCCCGCAGTTAGTGCAGTTGATAAAGGGGTAGTGATAGCGTCGGTCGGCGGGATCGAACAATTCGCGCAAGCAATCGTTGCAGGTGGCGATATCGGGCGAGACGAGCGTCGTGTGCGCGGTCTGGTCCTGCGATGCTACGATGCGAAAGCCCTGTTCGTTGGCGGCATCCCAACCGTTGGCTGCCAAGTCCACAACCTCGACATGCTCTACGCGGGCTGCCGCAGGCGCATGCTCAGAAAGCGCGGCAACAAAAGCATCGAGCGCATCGGCCGGAGCGTGCGCCTCGATACGCACGCCGTCGCCCGCATTGAGCACCCATCCACAAATGCCATGTGCCATGGCCTCGCGATACACAAACGGTCGCATGCCAACGCCCTGCACAATGCCCGTCACATGAATATGCACATGCCGCATGCGACACCCCTCATCAAAACCGACCAAAAAGGGACAGGTTTATTTTGGTAGGTAAAACTTCTAAACCTGCCAAAACAAACCTGTCCCTATTTGGCAGGTGCGCTGCGGGAAATCCCGCTACAGCCCCAGGCTCTGCTTGGTGGCGGCGCAGGTGAGCTCGCCGTGCTTAACGCCGCGCAGGCCCAGCAGGCGGTCGGCTAGTTCGTAGACGCGCTCGCCGCGACCCTTGAGCGCCAGAATCTCCAAGCAGTTGTGGTGATCCAGATGCACGTGCATGGTCGATACGATCTCGTCGGTGTAGTCGTGCTGCACCTCGTCCAGGCGGCGCGTCAGGTCGCCGGTATGGTGGTCGTAGATCATGGTGAGCGACCCAATAACATGCTCATCGGGCGTGCGCATCTGCTCTTTGGCGATCGAGGCGCGAATCAGGTCGCGCACGGCCTCGGATCGGTTGGCCACGTCGCCGCGGCGTGCGATCTGCTCGTCAAAACGGCGCAGCAGGTCGTCGGGTGCGGTAACCGAAAAACGGACCAGCTCGGAGCCGGAGCCACTACAGTGGCAGCCCGCGTCACCGTCCGCCCCGTGCGGGTGCTCGTGCTCGTACCCGCAGCCGTGCTCGTGTTCGGCCACCTTACACCAGCTTCACGGAGCCGACGGAGTTGTGGTCGGCCTCGATGGCTTCCTCGTAGCCCTCGAGTGCGTCGTGGGCCTCGTGCAGCGCGGCCATGGCGGCCTCGAGCTTGGCGCCGATGCGCTCCATGTCAAAATTCTCGGTCGCATGCAGCAGCTGATGGCTCCACTCGTGAGCGAGCTCGATGGTGTCGTCGACCTGCTTGACGCTCATGGCAAGCTGGCTCATGTTCATTCCAACATCATGCATGGGAAATCTCCTTTTGTATGGGGCAGTTCAGTGGTTCAGATTTTACTACGCCCGCTCTGCGCGCAGTTGCATAAGAAAACGGGTACGAGTCTGTGCGACCCGCACCCGTTCACTGGGGGCTGTTTGTGACTACCATACTATCCGTGGTTGCACTCGGTGCATTCAGAAGTCCGGCGAGCGGCGTAAAAGCGCTCATGGACGGCAGGCAGACGGCAACATGTAACAAGCGTATTACAGATGCTTCTCCAGCAGCGCCTGCAGCCTCGCCTTGGGCAGAGCGCCAACCGAGCGGTCAATCTCCTCGCCGTTCTTAAACACAATCAGCGTGGGGATGCTCATGATGCCATACTTCATGGCCAGGTCCTGGTTGTCGTCGACGTTGCATTTGGCAACGGCAAGCTTGCCCGCCAGCTCATCGGCAACCTCGTCAACGATGGGCGAGAGGGATCGACAGGGCCCGCACCACGGTGCCCAAAAATCGACCAGCACGGGCAGGCTGTCGTTAACGATGGAATCGAAGTTCTCGGGGGTAATCTGATTAATGTCAGCCATGGTGACCTCCATAATGCGACGCGGCTCGGCCGCGTAAAACTCAGTACGACCGTGCTTATACCCAGCCGCCCGCA
>CABUTP010000277.1 GCA_902494545.1 uncultured Collinsella sp.
AGTTTAGCGACACCGTGATGGAGGACATCCTGGGTGTGGCGCATATTCCGGCGGCCGCCACGCAGTTGCGCTGCGACGCCTGCAGCATCAACTACATGCTGGGCGCGCTGCACTATGCCGACGCCATCACCACGGTGAGCCCCACCTACGCGAGCGAGATCCAGACGCCCGAGTTTGGCGAGGGCCTGGACGGCGTACTGCGCGAGCGTTCCTACGCGCTGCAGGGCATCCTCAACGGCATTGACGTGGCGGCCTTTGACCCGGCAACCGACAAGCGCATTGCCGCCAACTACACGGTTGACGACCGTTCCGGCAAGGCCGTGTGCAAGGCCAAGCTGCAGGAGGAACTGGGGCTCGAGGTGCGCGACGACCGCCCGCTTATGGTGATGGTCACGCGCCTGACGCGCCAGAAGGGCATGGACCTGGTCATGTACGCGCTCGACCGCATCCTGTCCGGCGGCGTTCAGGTGGCCGTGCTGGGCACCGGCGACCGCGACTACGAGGACGGCCTGCGCTACTTCCAGGACAAGTACCCCGGCACCATGGCCGCACGCATCGAGTTCGATCCTGCGCTGTCGCAGCGTATGTATGCCGCTGCCGATATGTTCCTGATGCCTTCGAAGTTTGAGCCCTGCGGTCTGTCGCAGATCATCGCCATGCGCTACGGCACCCTGCCCATCGTGCGCGAGACCGGTGGCTTGAAGGACACCGTGATCCCGTATAACGAGTTTACCGGCGAGGGCACGGGCTTCTCGTTTAGCAACTTTAACGGCGACGAGATGGGCGACGCCGTGTTCCGCGCGGCACGCCTGTTCTGGGACAACCGCAATGCCTGGAACCAGATGGTCACGCAGGCCATGAGCCAGGACTTTAGCTGGACGCGCTCGGCCGACAAGTATCTGGACCTGTATTTCTTTATGCATCCGGAGATTGAGAGGCCGGCGGCGGTTGTCGACGAGCCTGCGGTTGCGGCCGAGCCCGAGCCCGAGGCCGAGCCGGTTGTTGAGGCGCCTGCTGCTGAGGAGCCCAAGGCTGAGGATAAGCCGGCTGCAAAGCCTGCCGCCAAGAAGACCACGACGCGCAAGACGACGGCCAAGAAGGCTACAGCTACGAAGGCGACGGCAACCAAGGCCACTGCAAAGAAGGCTGCCCCCAAGGCGGCCGCCAAGGTCGAGGAGACGCCTGCCGAGTCCAAGGCGGAGGCAACCGTCGAGGCCAAGCCCGCCGCTAAGACCACCACGCGAAAGCGTACAACGGCAGCCAAGAAGACCACGGCAAAGGCCGCAACTCCCAAGGCAGAGACTAAGCCCGCTGCTGCCAAAGAGGAGCCCAAGGCCGAGGTAAAGGCCAAGCCGACGCCGAAGGCCGCTGAGGTCAAGGCCGCCCCTAAGGCAGAGGCCAAGCCCGAGCCCGCCAAGGAGACCCCGGTCTCCCCCGCCGCACCGGCCGAGGAAAAGGCCCCGACAAAGAAGACCTCCGTCCGCAAGGCAACGGCCACCCGCAAGCGCCGCTAACCCACAGACGATCTAAAACCTAATCAAAACCCTAAACAAGGGGCGCTCCAACCGGGCGCCCCTTCTCTGTAGATAGTTGATAAAACGTTTTTCTAGGACAACCGTTCGCCGATGGTAAACGGATGTTGTTTATACACCCTGTGTACAACAGATATACTTATATCTTGTGCGTAAAGCCCATGGCCCGCAGGCCGTGATTCTATTGAACTGGACCGTACTATGAGATTGATACACAACAGCCGCCTACCGCAGTTTCGCACTCCGTTTGGCGCTGTGACCACAGGAACTACCGTTGCACTCTCGGTTATTTTGGAGGATGCCGATCCCAACCAGGCAACACTCACCCTACGTACCTGGGTCGATGAAGTCGGCGAGACCCTGATTCCGATGGAGCACGAAGGCGATGGCATTTTTACCGGCGAGCTCAAATGCACTGAACCGTGTCTTGTGTGGTACAGCTTTATATGCAATATCGAGGGCCAGCCCGAGGTTCGCCTGGGCGCGCCCCAGGGCCGCACCGGCGGCGAGGGCGTAACCTACGACTACGCCGAGGTGCCGTCCTTCCAGATTACCGTCTATAAGCACCGCGAGAACCGCCCCACTTGGTACGAGCGCGGCATGGTCTACCAAATCTTCCCCGACCGCTACGCCCGTGACGAGCATTGGCGCGAGCGCACAATGGCCGAACTCGAAAAACCGCGCAAGGGCATTCAGCGCCGGATGGTCGAGGACTGGAACGAGCCGCCCGTGTACGAGCGCGCCGAGGACGGCTCCATCAAGACCTGGGACTTCTACGGCGGCTCGCTCAAGGGCATCCAGGAAGACCTGCCCCGCATCGCCGAGCTAGGCTTTACAGCCATCTACCTCAACCCCATTTTCGAAGCCGCAAGCAACCACCGCTACGACACGGCCGACTACACCAAGATCGATCCGATCCTGGGCACTG
>CABUTP010000278.1 GCA_902494545.1 uncultured Collinsella sp.
GCCGAGCAGGCAGACGGTTTTGTCTTTGGCTCGCCCGTCTACTACGCGCACCCCAGCGGCCGCATCCTTTCGGCACTCGATCGCGCATTCTATGCCGGCAGCAAGGCCTTTGCGCACAAGCCGGGCGCCGCGGTCGCCGTCGCCCGCCGTGGCGGCACGTCGACCACCTTCGATGTACTCAACAAGTACTTCACCATCAACCAGATGCCCGTAGTTGCTTCCACCTACTGGAACAACGTGTTTGGCCGCGTGCCCGGCGACGCCGATGGGGATGCCGAGGGCCTTGCCACCATGCGAAACATCGGCAAAAACATGGCCTGGCTCCTGCGCTGCATCGAGGCAGGCCATGCCGCCGGTATCAACGCACCCGAGGCAGATCGCGCAACGACCAACTTCATCAGGTAGAACGGCGGAACAAATACATGAACGTGCAGATTTTTGGCACCAAAAAGTCCTTCGATACCAAGAAAGCACAGCGCTTCTTCAAAGAGCGCCGCATTAAGGTGCAGTTTATCGACCTTAAGGAAAAGGAGATGAGCAAGGGCGAGCTCACGAGCGTGATGCAGGCGGTCGGTGGCATCGACAAGCTGCTCAACCCCAAAGCCAAGGACGAGGAGACGCTCGCGCTCATCCAGCACCTTACCCCTAGCCAGCGCTTCGATAAACTGCTCGAGAACCAGCAGGTCTTGGCCGAGCCCATCGTGCGCAACGGTAAAAAGGCCACCGTCGGTTATTGCCCTGATGTATGGGGAGCCTGGGAGTAGCCTGTGTTATTTGCCAGCGCGTGGGTATAAGAGCAGGCGTTTGGCATAAGATTCAACTGTAAGCCATGTCTAACAAAGGAGGGCACATGCCCAACAAACCCGTGAAGATCATCATGCTTACCGGATACCTCGGTGCCGGCAAGACCACGCTGCTCAACCACATCCTCGCTAACGACGGCGGCATCCGCGCCGCCGTGATCGTCAACGATATCGGCGAGATCAACGTCGACGCCAGCCTTATCGCCGACGGCGGCCTTTCCGAGACCGATGACCTCATCCCGCTCACCAACGGCTGCATCTGCTGCACGCTTTCGGACGACCTGGCCAACCAGCTGCAGGGCATCGCCGATTCGGGCAACTTCGACTACATCATCATCGAGGCCTCGGGCATTTGCGAGCCCATCCCCATCGCCTACACCATCTCGAGCTTCTGCGACGAGGCCAAGGTGGGCGGCGAGCCCAAGCTCGCGCTCGACAACATCGTGGCCGTGGTCGACTGCGCCCGCATGTACGACGAGTTCAACGGCGGTCGCGACCTGCTGGCCGAGGATATCGACGAGGACGACATCGAGAGCCTGCTCATCCAGCAGATCGAGTTCTGCTCTACGCTGATCCTCAACAAGACCGATACCGTGAGCCCTGAGCAGATCGCCGAGCTCAAGGCCATCGTGCGCAGCCTGCAGAAGGACGCCGTGATCGTCGAGGCTCAAAACGGCGAGGTCCCCATGGAGGAGCTGCTCGATACCGACCGCTTCGACTTTATGCGCGCCTACAACTCCGCCGCCTGGATCGAGGCCATGGAGCATCCCGAGGAGCACGACGACCCCGAGGTGCTCGAGTACGACATCGAGACCTTTGTATACTCGCGCCGCAAGCCGTTTGACCTGCAGAAGTTCACCAATTTTGTTGAGCAGGAGTGGCCCGACGAGGTCATCCGCGTTAAGGGTCCGCTGTGGCAGACCGGCGATCCGGACATGTGCTACATGTTTGAGCAGGCCGGCCACCAGATGCGCCTGATGGAGAACGGCCTGTTCGTTGACTCGGCGCCCGAGGGCGAGAAGCAGAAGATCATCGACGAGAACCCCGAGATCATGCAGATTTGGGACGACGAGACGGGCGACCGCATGACGAGCCTGTGCATCATCGGCCGTCACATGGACAAGGATGCGCTCATCGCCTCCCTTGATGCCTGCCTGACTGACTGGCACCGCGCCTAGGTTTATCCAAGCGGGCATTTTTCCGCTACGTAACCGCCAAACCACCACGAAGGTGCCTGTCCCCTTCGTGGTGGTTTTTCGTTCTGAGCCAAGGAGATTCATGTTCAACATTGTGCTGTATGCGCCCGAGATTCCGGCCAATACGGGCAATATCGGCCGTACCTGCGTGGTCACCGGCGCCCGCCTGCATCTGGTGGAGCCGCTGGGCTTCTCGCTCGACGACAAAACGGTACGTCGCGCCGGCCTGGGCTACTGGCAAAACTTGGACGTGACGACCTATGCCGGCTGGGAGGATTTCCTTGCACGCAACGGTCTCTCCCCTGCCGACGAGCGCCTACATCTGCTGACCAAAAAGGCACGCCGCACCTATGCGCAGAGTACCTACCACGACGGCGACTACTTGGTCTTTGGCAGCGAGAGCTCGGGCATTCCCGAGCCACTGCTTGCCGCGGCGCCCGAGCGCTGCGAGCGCATCCC
>CABUTP010000279.1 GCA_902494545.1 uncultured Collinsella sp.
ATGACCGGCGCATCCACCGAGGCAAGCGATGGCGGCGCCGCTCAGGCCATGCCCACCCCCGAGCAGATGGCGGCGATGACGCCCGAGCAGCTCGCCGAGATGCAGCAGAAGGCCGCAGCCGCGCAGAGCATGCAAAAGCAGATCGACGCCGACGGCGGTAAGATCACCATGAAGAGCCTGCGCCTAGGCGTTGAAGGCGGTCTTATCGATCAGGGCAAGCTCGTCGAGGGCGCCAACGAAATGGCGGACAAAATGGGCTCCATGTCGGGCTCCATCGTCACCCAGCGCGCCGTGACCTACGTACAAGAAGAGTACAAAGCACAGGGCATCGACCCCGCCGACGTACAGAACGCCTACCTAAGCCGCATGGCGACCACGATGTTTGGCCTGTGCCTGGTGTCGCTCGTCGCCACCATCCTGACCGGTGCCGTGGCTTCGCGCACCGCCTGCTCCATCGCCCGCGACCTGCGCCACGAGACCTTCAACAAGGTTATGCACTTCTCGCCGGCCGAGGTGGGCAAGTTTAGCCAGGCCTCGCTCATTACCCGCTGCACCAACGACATTCAGCAGATCCAGATGGCCGCAACCCTGTTTATCCGCATGTGCCTGATGGCCCCCGTCATGGGCATCGTCGCTGTCATGCGTGTCCTGGCCAACCACACCGGCCTGGAGTGGACCATCGCCGTGGCCATCATCGCGGTCTCGGCCGTTGTCGGCGTGCTCATGGGCCTCACCATGCCCAAGTTCAAAAAGATGCAGAGCTTTGTGGACCGCGTGAACCTTACCGCCCGCGAGCTGCTCGACGGCCTTATGCCCATCCGCTCGTTCAACCGCGAGGAACATGAGCTCGAGCGCTTTGACAAGGCTTCGCTCGACCTAATGACCACGCAGCTCTACACCAACCGCGCCATGAGCTTTATGATGCCGCTCATGATGCTCGTCATGAACTGCATCACCGTGCTTATTGTCTGGTTTGGCGCGCAGGGCGTGTCCGACGGCGTGATGCAGGTCGGCAACATGATGGCGTTTATCTCCTACACCATGCAGATCGTCATGGCGTTTATGATCCTCACCATGGTTTCGGTTATCCTGCCCCGTGCCGAGGTCGCAGCCGAGCGCGTGGAAGAGGTCATCACTTGCCCCACCAGCATCAACGACCCTGTCTCGCCCAAACTGCCCGCGGTCAGCGCGCCGCGCGGTGAGCTCACCTTCCGCGACGTGAGCTTCCAGTATCCCGACGCCCGCGCCGATGTCATCAGCGGCGTGAACTTCACCACACATGCCGGTCAGATGCTCGGCATCATTGGCTCCACGGGCTCGGGCAAGTCCACGCTCGTGCAGTTGATTCCGCGCCTGTACGACGTCACGGGCGGCAGCATTTCGCTCGACGGCATCGACGTGCGCGATATGACCCTTTCCGAGCTACGCCGCCGCATTGGCTATATCCCGCAGCAGGGACGCCTGTTCTCGGGCACCGTCGAGAGCAACCTCAAGTTTGCCGGCGACATGGTGAGCGATGACGACATGCGCCAGGCCGCGCGCATCGCCCAGGCCGAGGACTTTATCGCCGAACGCGAGGGCGGCTACGACTCCCCCATCAGCCAGGGCGGCTCCAATGTCTCGGGCGGTCAGCGCCAGCGCTTGGCCATCGCCCGCGCATTGGCCAAAAAGCCCGAGGTTGTGGTGTTTGATGACTCGTTTAGCGCCCTCGACTACAAGACCGACGCGCGCCTGCGCGAAGAGCTGGCCAAAAACGTCACTGACGCCGCGCTCGTGGTAGTGGCCCAGCGCATCGCGACCATCATGCACGCCGACCAGATCATCGTGCTCGACGACGGCCACGTGGTGGGCACCGGTACGCACGAGGAGCTGCTGCACAGCTGCCCGGCATACCTGGAGATCGCACAGTCGCAGCTTTCCGCCGAGGAGCTGGGGCTTACCCAAGAAGAAATTGCAGCCGTCACGGAAGGAGGCGAGCGCTAATGGCAGACGAGACCAAGACTCAGATTCCCAAGCCCACCCGCCAGCGTGGTCCCATGGGCCGCATGGGCGGCATACGTCGCGGCGAAAAGGCCAAGGACTTTAAGGGCACCATGAGGCAGCTGCTCGGCTATATCGGCCAGCACAAGATTGCCGTGTTTGCCGCCGTCGCCTTTGCCGTGTGCTCGGTCATCTTTAATATTGTGGGACCCAAGGTGCTCGGTCAGGTTACGACCAAGCTGTTCGAGGGCCTGGTTGCCAAGGTCAACGGTACCGGCGATGTCGACTTTAACTGGATCGCCAAGACACTCGGCTTTTTGCTCTGCCTGTACCTGGCGAGCTCTGCCTGCAGCCTGATCCAGGGCTGGCTCATGACCGGTGTCACGCAAAAGATCTGCTACCGCATGCGCAAGGAGATCACCGCCAAGATCGCCGTCGTGCCGATGAGCTACTTTAACGGACACAGCA
>CABUTP010000280.1 GCA_902494545.1 uncultured Collinsella sp.
CATCGGCGCGCGGCAGCCACGTATCCAGCAGTTCATCGCACGCCGCATCGAGCTCTTCGGCGCGTGCCCGGTTTTTCATAGACGTGGTATTGGCGAAGAGCGTCAAGCTCGCGCCCTGCATGGCGGCGCGGCAGAACACGGCGCCGCAGGCCACGTCGGACAGCAGCTGTCGGGAGCCCTTGTCCGCCATGTCCTCGAGCAGCGCCAGCGCGCGCCCGCAGGCATCCATAATGCGGTACGGCGGCATGGCTGCCACGTGCAACGCATCCTGAATCGCGGCCGGACGCGTCGGGTCCTCGCGCGGAATACCGTATGCCGCAGACACCTGGCCGTACGCACGAACGTCCTCGGCGACCAGACCCACAAGTTCCTGCGCCAACTCATCCGCCTGGGCAAATGCACGCGTCAGATCGTCTGCGCGATCGGCAAGCGTGGGATTGGTTGCCCCGTAGCGTGCGACCATCCCGCAAAGCGAGGCGCCCAGCGCGCCCACAAAGGCGCTCGCACTACCGCCACCGGGAACCGGCTCGCGCGCGGCCAGCGCCTCGGCAAACTCGCGACAGGTTTTATCCATCATCTCTTGGCTCATCGAAACACCTCTGCCCACCGCGCCGGCCACCAAGGGCCGCACGCATAATAAAAAATGGGACAACGACGCCAGGAAGCGGTTGTCCCATTCATCGATCTTGTCCAAGCCAGTCTAGCCCATAAGACAAAGACTGTCAGGAGCTCTGGCTATCGGCGTTTCCGATTGCCGGCTATAGGTACGGGCGCCTAGTCCACCTGGAACGTCGGCAGCAGCGTATCGATAATCTTCGACCCCATGTCGCGGTTTGCAGTCGAGTACTCCAAATGCGCCGTGGCAATCGTCGAATCCGTGACGATCGTCTTTTCGTAAATGATCGTATCGTCCTCGCGCCACGAAATCACATACCAGTCGTCGTCTGCCGCAGTATAAAGGTCAGTCTTGCCCGAGGTGTTTTCGTGGGCAAACACCTCGCTCACAGTTTCGTCGTTGACGTTAGCGAAGCCAAACAGGTTGATCACAAAACCCGTCTCCGGATCCTCATACCTAGTGCCGCTGCCGCTGGGAGTATCTTCCATCTCAAAGCGATTGGGAATCGACATGCTATAAGGATGCATGTCGTTCGTGTACGTATGCACGTCGGTCAGGTAATCGTCCGAATCGCCCGAGCCGTAGTATGCCGACTCATCCTCGGGAACGGCCTCGTCATCGGACGACGAGGATTCCTTGGACTTGGACTTGTCGCTCTTCTTCTTGGCAGAAGAATCTTTCTCGTCCGAAGACCCGGTATCGATCACCGAGATTTGCGTGCCAGAGCTCTTGGACCCGTTAAGCATCGTGAGCGCAAACACCGTGCCGCCCCCAAGGAGCACCACGGCGGCACACGCCACCGCGATGACAATCGGAGCTTTGCTCTTAGGTTTTTGAGGTGCAGGCGCGACCGGCGGCATCGATTGGGTTAAGCCCGGGGCAGGAGAAGAACCAGCGCCCGTAGGCGTCGGCACGGAACCGCCCGTAAGCGAAGCCCCGCAGTGCGTACAAAACGTCGATCCATCGGGAACTTGCTGTCCGCATTTTTGACAGAACATCGTTCGACCTTTCGTGGTTTAGCTTTTGTCACAGCCAAGTCTAAAACCTTAAGCCGGCATCGCTGTTGCGCAACATTGGGAGCATCAACCAAGCCGCACGCTTGCCCAACACCAGGCCCACCTTGCGGCAAGCCCGCACACGCAAACATGGGACATATGGCCCACCTTTCGAGACTCCCCGGCAGCGCAAGCTGGGGCATATCTATAAGTAAGGAACCAGTTGGGGCACGGCCGAGCGACGGTCGCAAACAACGAACGGAGGTATCGCCGCACAGCACACAAAGACATCCGCCGCCAAACAATCAGCGCTCCAACAACCCGCGGCGCCGTGATGTCACCGACAGACAAGGAGGACGCCACCATGAAGAAAAAGACCCTATCGATCCTTTCCCTGTGCATCGCCCTCTTTGCCGCACTCGCCCTTGTCGGCTGCGGCGGGATCGCATTGGGCGGAGGCGGCAGCACCTCAAAGAGCGAAGGCAAGGAAAAGGCCCCCGTCGCCGAAAAGACTGACTTTATCTGGTTTAAGGTCGAGATGCCCGAGAGCGTTGGCGTGAGCGACTCCGCCGGCAAGAATGCCGACAGGGTCCAGCTCACCTTCCCCGAAGACGAGAACGGTTCGGCCGATCGCTTTATCCCCGTTTGGAAAAAAGCGCTGACGGCAGAGGAATCCCACGCTGACCAGGCAGAAAAGAAAGGTGATACGTTCCAGTGGAAGGATGGCGGATCCGTCGAGTATAACGGCAGGACGTGGCTCGTCGGAACGTACGAGGACAACAGCGGCGTCTCAACCCTCCTCTTTACCGACGTTGAGCCGGGAAGCG
>CABUTP010000281.1 GCA_902494545.1 uncultured Collinsella sp.
AGCACCTGCGATGCCGAAGGCATCGGCAGCTCCGACCGAGCCCGCCCGCTTCTGCCGTCACTGCGGAACCCCGCTCGTACCCGAAGCCCAGTTCTGCCCAACATGCGGACAAAAGGTAGACTAGCGAACAAAACCCAATAGACCCCAACCACCAAGGCCCCGTTCCGACACATTCCGGAACGGGGCCTTGGCTTGGTGCAGGGGTGCTAATTTGGGAAGATCATCGTCGCACGCCCCAATGAAGTTGCGGTGGAATAGGGACTGTTTTGGCCTCTGGAGCCTTCATTTAGTCCCTATTTCACCGCAACAAAAAAGGGGCGCTGACCGGGTTGGTCAGCGCCCCTTTTGTCGGATGGGTTAGCCTCCGAGATAGGCTTTGCGGACGTTATCGTCGTGCAGGAGCTCTTGACCCGTGCCGGTCATGGTGATCTTGCCGGTCTCGAGCACGTAGCCGCGCGTAGCAATCGAGAGCGCCATCTGCGCGTTCTGCTCGACCAGGAGCACCGTGGTGCCGGCCTTGTGCAGGTCCTCGACAATCTGGAAGATCTGCTCAATCAGAATCGGCGCCAGACCCATGGAAGGCTCGTCGAGCATAAGCAGTTTGGGGTTACTCATAAGAGCGCGCCCCATAACAAGCATCTGCTGCTCACCGCCCGAAAGGGTGCCGGCGACCTGGCGACGGCGCTCCTTCAGGCGCGGGAACTGCTCGTAGACACGCTCAAGGCCCGGAGCGACCGTGGACTTGGGCTGTGTATAGGCGCCCATCTCCAGGTTCTCCTCAACCGTCATCTGCAAAAAGGCGCGACGACCCTCGGGAACCTGAGCCAGGCCCTTACCAACCAGCTTGTCGGCGGGCGTATGGGTAATGTCCTCGCCCATAAACTTGATGGAGCCGGTCTTGGAGCGCAGCAGGCCCGAGACGGTTTTAAGCGTCGTGGACTTACCGGCACCGTTCGCACCGATCAGAGCAACGATCTCGCCCTCGTTGACGTTAAAGGAGATGTCCTTGATGGCGTGGATAGCGCCGTACCAGACGTTGATGTTGTAGACGGATAGCATCGGCTCTGCCATTTAATTCTCCCCCTTATCCTGCTTGCCCAGATACGCCTCGATAACGGCGTCGTTGTTCTGGATCTCCTCGGCCGTGCCCTTGGCGATGACCTTACCAAAGTTGAGCACGCAGATGCCCTCGCAGATGTTCATAACGAGCGACATATCGTGCTCGATAAGCATGATGGCGATGCCGAAGGTGTCGCGAATCTTAACGATGTTCTCCATGAGCTCCGCGGTCTCGGACGGGTTCATGCCGGCGGCAGGCTCGTCGAGCAGCAGCAGTTTGGGGTTGGTGGCAAGCGCGCGGACGATCTCCAGACGACGCTGAGCGCCGTAAGGCAGCGATCCGGCCTGCTCGTTTGCCAGATGCTCCATATCAAAGATGGACAGCAGCTCCATGGCACGCTCGTGGGCGGCCTTCTCGTGCTTCCAATACGTCGGCAGGCGCAGCACGCCCTCAAAGCCGGAGTAACGCTCCTGGTTATGCAGACCGACCTTAACGTTATCCTCCACCGTCATGGTGTTGAACAGGCGAATGTTCTGGAATGTACGGGCAATACCCATGCGGTTGACCTGATAGACCGACTTGCCCGAGGTGTCCTCGCCGTCGAGCAGGATGGTGCCGTGCGTGGGCTGATACACCTTGGTGAGCAGATTGAAGACCGTGGTCTTACCGGCACCGTTGGGGCCGATCAGACCGGCGATCTCGGTCTTGCCGATAGTCAGGCTAAAGTCGTCGACTGCCTTAAGGCCACCGAACTCAATGCCCAGGTGGATGCACTCGAGTGCCGGGCGCTCGCCCAGGTCGCGGTCGGGAACGATGGCGCCAGAAGGATACGGGACCATCTTGCCCTTGTTGAACTCAAATTTACTGGGCATCGGCTGCCACCTCCTTCTTGGAAGCAAAGCGGTCCTTGACGCGACCGAAGAACGCCTTGAGCTGCGGGTTGTTGGTAAAGATCATGACCAGGATCAGCACGATGGCGTAGATGAGCATGCGGTAGTCCGAGAACTGACGGAGCAGCTCGGGGAGCACCGTGAGCAACGCCGCCGCGATAACGGAGCCGCGCATATTGCCAAGACCACCCAAGACCACGAACACCAGGATGAGGATGGACGTGTTGAAGTCGAACTTGGTGGCGGAGAGCTGCGAGAAGTTACCGCCGAAGAGAGCTCCGGCAGCACCGGCGAGGGCAGCGGAAACCACGAAGGCGATCATGCGGTACTCGGTGACGGAGATGCCTACGGACTCGGCTGCAATCTTGTTATCGCGCACGGCCATAATGGCACGGCCGGTACGGCTGTGAATCAGGTTCAGGACTAAAAACAGCGTGATCAGGATC
>CABUTP010000282.1 GCA_902494545.1 uncultured Collinsella sp.
CTGACGGAGCGCCAACCATCGCGCGCAAGCTACGGGCGCGGCGGCACCAAAACATCGTAGCGGACGGCCTTGCCCGCAAGCTGATAGCTCGGCTTAACGCCGGCAAGCAGTGGTCCCTTCCCCGGCCGTTTGATAACGACCTTGCGCGGGTGCACCGCAAGCGCGGCTTCGACCAGCGTCTCCTCATCGGCGCACGGCTGTTCCAGATGGTGCAAGAGTTGAAACTTCTTTTTCACCGCCGCGCTCTTGGTGCGCTCGGGAAACATGGGATCCAGATACACCGCGTCGGGAGCGGCGAGCTCGCCCTGCCCGATCAGCTCAGCTGTATGGCGAAGGCCGGCAATGCTGTCCTCGCCCGCATGAAGGCGCATGCGAGCCACGGCAGCCGCAAGCACCTGATCATCCGCCGCGCGATCCAAGGCATCCTTGAGGAGCGCCGCGATCACGCAATCCTGCTCATACAGATCGACGGTAAAGCCCGCGGCCGCCAACAGCAGCGAATCCTCGCCAAAGCCTGCCGTGGCATCAATCGCCCATGGGCTCTCGATGCCTTTTGTGCGCGCAGCCTTTACCAGCAGCTCTTGCTGCAGACGGCCTTGCTTGAGTCGTGGCAGCATGCGGGCAAAATCGGCACGCAGCTCCATCGCGCCGTCGGTGAGCGTGAGGCCCTCGGACTTCCGCACGAGCTCGAGCCCCGCGGCCCGAGCAACAGAAAAGGGATCGACGACGCCCATGGACACTCCTTAACAAGCAAAACGAATACGCGGGGCGCCGTTTATGCCAGCACCCAACCGTCCGCTATTGTCCCACATGCGACATGGCCCACAGCATCGCAATGCAAAGCACCGCCATCAATCCCGTGCACACGGCAGCGATCACAGAATCGCCCATGCGCCTTCCCAACGACCGCGGCTCACGCACTTGACCTGTTCCGTACATCATGGCTCCTCCTTGAGACCAGCTCCTTGTTACGGCCTCATCATCCCAGCGCCGCACATGGGCTGCTATCGATTTGGCTTACGTCCAGCTTTCCTTTTTGAAAGGTTGGACCGTACAGGCAAGAGACGCTTTCAAACGCATGCATCGTCCCGTTGAACTACAATGTGCTTCACGATATGTGCCGTAACCTGGGCGCGACAGATTCTCCGCGCCCGCATCGAAAGGACCAGCTATGAGCGCTGCTCGCAAGACACTCAAAATCCTTGCCCTGATTTATTTTGTTCTGGGCATCGCCAGCCTCGTCATCGGAATTGCCGGCATTGTTACCGGCAATTTTGGATCCGCTTACGGATCGAACGCCACACTCGCCGCTGTTGTGGTGATTGTTAAGGGCCTCGTCGACCTTGCCGCAGGCGTCGCCGGTATCAAGGGCGCCAACAAGCCTTCGCAGGTAGACGGCGCATTTAAGCTCGGTATCGTTGCCGCGGCAGCCACGCTCCTCCAAGCCGTGCTCACGCTTCCCGCACTCGGCGGCAGCTCCGTCAATATAATCGCCTTTGTCATCGTGGTCTACGACCTGTTCTTTGTTCAGCAGGCACACGCCGTTAAGGCCGAGAACAAGGACCGCCTGTAAGCGCCCGCTTCTCATAACCTCTGTTGCAACCAAGCAACTAAAAAGGGCCGATCGCGCATCTCCGCGGTCGGCCCTTTGCGTTTGCCTAGATAAAACCTACCAAAATAAACCTGTCCCTTTTTTGGCAGGTTAGTGGCGGTACTCGGCGATGATGAAGTCGATGTCGGTTTGAAGGGTGTCCAAATTTGCCAGGCGCTCTTTGTCGGCAGGGCGCGTGCGATAGTAGTACGGCGTCATCTGGAACACCGCCTCGATGTCGGCCTGCGTCTGGAGCGTAATATTCGCAGATACCCGGTGCGTTCCGACTAACTCGAGCTCGGTTGTCTTCGGCAGCTTCTCATCGTTAAGGTACGGCGTGTCGTAGAGCACCTCCTTGAGCCCAAACAGATGACGTGCACCTGGCACGACGGTGTAGAGCGAGCCCTCGGGCGCCAGCACGCGAGAAAACTCACGCTCGTTAAAGGGAGCGAAGAGCTCGGTCACCATATCGAAGGCGCCATCGGCCACGGGGATATCCTTCATGTTGGCCACGAAGTAGGTCGCGTCGCCGCGCTTGGCGGCCAGGCGCACCATCTCCTTGCCCAGGTCGAAACCGTAAGCATCCACGCCCGGCACCGCGCCCATGGCGCTGGTGTAGTAGCCCTCGCCGCAGCAAATATCGAGCAAGGCCAGCGGCGTGTCCGACGTAGCTGCGCACCGCTGAGCTCGTTCGCGCACCAGCTCGACCATCGCATCGCGCAACGGCGCATAGTAACCGCGGTTCAGAAAGTCGCGACGGCTGCGTGCCTGCGACTTGGGATCGC
>CABUTP010000283.1 GCA_902494545.1 uncultured Collinsella sp.
ACGTCGCCTGCCACGAGGCGGGCGCCATCGAGTTTGGCGGCCACAAGGTGCTCACCATCCCCGGCTACGAGGGCAAGATGCACGCCGAGGACCTCGAGAACTATATTCAGGTGTTCTACGAAAACGAGAGCTACGAGCACACGGTGTTCCCGGGTGCCGTGTATGTGAGCCTATCGACCGAGTACGGCACGCTGTACTCCAAGGCCGAGCTCGCGGCGATTCACGCGGTGTGCCAGAAGCATGAGATTCCGCTGTTTGTGGACGGCGCCCGCCTGGCCTATGCGCTGGCGGCCGATGAGTGCGACATTACCCTGCCCGAGCTGGCGCAGCTGTGTGACGTGTTCTACATCGGCGGCACCAAGTGCGGCGCTCTGTGCGGCGAGGCCGTGGTGTTTTGCGGCATGCACGCTCCGGCGCATCCCATTCCGCGCATTAAGCAGCACGGCGCGCTGTTGGCCAAGGGCCGCCTGACGGGTGTGCAGTTTGAGGCGCTCTTTACCGACGGCCTGTATTTTGAGATTGGTCGCCAGGCGATCGAAACCGCGCAGGCGCTTCGTCGCGTGCTGCACGAGCGCGGCTACCAGTTCTTCTTGGAGACGCCGACCAACCAGCAGTTCGTGATTCTGCCCAACGAGGACATGGCCCGCATTCGCGAGCACGCGGCGATCGAGTACTGGGAAAAGTACGACGATACCCACACGGTGGTGCGCTTTTGCACCAGCTGGGCCACGACGCAGGAGGATATCGACGCGTTGGCGGCTGTCCTGTAGCCTGATGTAATGACGAGGGGCCGCCTTGCGCTAGGTTTGGCGCAAGGCGGCCTTTGTTTTTGAGGGAGAAGGGTTGTATGACCGAGATGTCCGAGCCGACGATTCGCCTGGCGACGCCCGATGATGCGCCGGCGTTGCTTGCCATCTATGAGCCGTATGTGCGCCAGACGGCGATTACCTGCGAATACGAGGTGCCGAGCGTTGAGGAGTTCGCCGGGCGCATCGAGCGTACGCTCAAGCGCTATCCGTATCTGGTGATGGAGTTGGACGGGCGTCCGGTAGGCTATGCCTACGTGAGTCCGCTTAACAGCCGCGAGGCGTACGACTGGTCGGTCGAGACGTCGATCTACCTGGCGCGCGATGTACGCCACGGCGGGCTGGGCCGCAAGCTGCACGATGCGCTCAAGCAATGCCTGATCGCGATGGGCATCACCAACATGTGCGCCCTCATCGCCGTGCCGCACGATAAGGACGACGAGTACCTGACGCACAACAGCCAGGATTTCCATGCCCATATGGGATATCGCCTGGTGGGCGCCTTTGACCGCTGTGCCCAAAAGTTCGGCCGCTGGTACGACATGTGCTGGATGGAGCTGGTCCTGGCCGAGCGCACACCCAACCAACCCAAGCCAACCTGGTTTCCCGACCTCCCCAAACCTACCATTTAGGGACAGGTTTATTTTGGCCGCTTTGTAGCGCCAATCCACCGCGAGAAGTATGGATTCACGCGTCTTTTGATGCGGATGGGCTTAATTTGGCTTCGATTTGGGTCCGTTTGGCTTCGATTCGAACTAAGTGAGTAGACTTTTTGGCGCAGGTCGAGCACAAGGCGTATTTGCCTTAGTAAAACCGCAGGTCACAGAGGTGACAGTTTTTGGTGTGCTCGACAGGTCACGAAAAGTCTACTCACTTAGATTTGCGGTACTGGATATTCTGAGCAGGAACAGTTGAGCTTGGACGGCGCGTATTGCCAGGCGATGTTGGCATTTGTGCCATGCTGGCTTGAGATTTAATAAAACCGCAGGTAAAACGTTCATTAGGTACAGTTTGCCTCGTTTGGTGTGCTAGCCGATGGGCTCGGTGTATTTGGCGCGGTCGGTGCGCTGGATGCGCTTGGAGACATGGAGCGGGCGGCCGTCGGTGTCGTAGACGTAGTCGGTGATCAGGATCAGCGCCTGCCCGCGCTCAACGTTGAGCAAAAACGCCTCGTTTTGCGAGGCGTAGCACACCTCAAAGGTCTTATGCCCCTGTGCCGGTGCGCGATGGAACTCCTGTCGCAGCGTGGCGTAGAGCGAACCGTTGATATCGCGATCGATGAGTGCCTCAAAGCTCGGTGGTAGATAGGTGGTCTCCAGGCACAGCGGCGCATCGTCCAGATAACGCAGACGGACAAGTTTGACGAGCTTGCTGCCCACGGCGGCATCAAAGAACTTAGCTATGCTGCCGCCCGCCTTG
This sequence comes from uncultured Collinsella sp., assembly GCA_902494545.1. Lineage (GTDB taxonomy): Bacteria > Actinomycetota > Coriobacteriia > Coriobacteriales > Coriobacteriaceae > Collinsella. The sequence goes on from CABUTP010000283.1 coordinate 2,226, forward strand.
GTAAAGCCCGAGTCCACGGTGCGCGTGGTGGGCTTCATGCCCTGGCCTTCGACCTGCTTGGTATAGCTCGAAAACACCAGGTTGTTCTCGTGGAGCGCGGGCGTGTCGGCCACAAAGGCACCACGTCCGCGCTCGGTGCGAACCA
>CABUTP010000284.1 GCA_902494545.1 uncultured Collinsella sp.
AACAGACACCTCTGTGACCTGCGGTTTTACAAAGGAAGATATGCATTGTGCTCGGCCTGCGCCAAAAAGTCTACTCACTTGTAATTTGGGCCTTTGGTCGTGGGGGTTGCTGGTCCCGTTTTGGTTGTCGAGGGAGGGTGAATTGAAGCGCCCCCGCACGCTCCATGCTACAATCGCGGGCATGCCTCACAACTAGATCTGCCTTCGAAGGGAGCCTACGTGGCGAACGCCATCGATCAGCTCACGGACCGAGTGCTCGTGCTCGGCCGTCTCACCATCGTCCGCCGCGCTATTACCGCCGTGGCGGTCACCATTTCCGCCGTTCTCCAGACATTTCTGATCCAGGCGTTCATTCAGCCCGCCGACCTGCTTCCGAGCGGTCTTACCGGCGTCGCGGTCCTGCTCGATCGCGTTACCTCGCTCGGCGGCGTTCACATCGACATCTCGCTCGGTATGCTCGCGCTCAACATTCCCGTGGCGCTCCTATGCTGGAGCGGCATTAGCAAGCGCTTCGTCATCTTCTCGATGATGCAGGTCGTGCTCTCATCGCTGTTCCTCAACGTCTTTCACTTCGCACCGTTTTTGGGCGACAAGATTATGCTCATCATTTTTGGCGGCGTGGTTTCGGGTCTGGGCGCTGCCATCGCGCTTAAGTCCGGCGCATCCACCGGCGGTACCGACTTTATCGCGCTGTGGGTTTCCAACCACACGGGCAAGACCATCTGGGGCGTCATCTTTGGTTTCAATTGCTTTATCCTGGCGATCTTTGGCTTTATGTTTGGCTGGGACAAGGCGGCGTACTCCATCGTGTTCCAGTTTATTTCGACCAAGACCATCGACAGCTTCTATCGTCGCTACGACCGCGTGACGCTGCAGATCACGACGCGTAAGGCGGACGAGGTCATGACCGCCTATGTTGACCATTTTCAGCATGGCATTAGCTGCGCCGAGGTCATTGGCGGATACAGCCGCGAGAAGATGTACCTGCTGCACGCCGTTGTATCGACCTACGAGAGCCAGGACATTATCAAGCTGGTGTGCGACATTGATCCCGGGGCCGTGATCAACGTGTTCCACACGCTCAACTTTGTGGGCGGCTGGTGGGGCGGTCATGTCGACGAGCCCATGCCCACGGCCGTTCCCGATCCCGACAAGCCCGCACGCATGGCCAGCAGGCAGGCGCGCCTCAGCGAGCAGGACAGCCTGCAGCAGGACGACGGCAAGTAGGGTTTTGGCATTTTGCCGGCCTGGCCAATCCTGTCCGCTTGAGCCTCCCGAAAGCCTCGCTGCTTTCGGGAGGCTCTCGTTTGCCCAGATAAAACCTACCAAAATGAAGCTGTCGCTTTTTGGTAGGGAGGGTGTATCGTTTTATCAATATGAGGTAACATGAAACTAGACGTTATATACGTATTAGTTATTTCGATATTCCGATAAGAGTGATTAGATATGCCTGCGCCCAAAAATGCACCGCTTTACCAGCAGATTTACGACGAAATCAAGGATGCGATCGAGAAAGGTGTTTATGCACCCAAGGAGCGTATTCCGTCCGAGCTTGAGCTAGCCGAGCAGTACGACGTGAGCCGCATTACGGTGCGCCGCGCCGTCGAGGAGCTGTGCTCCGATGGCTACCTGGTTAAGCAGCAGGGCCGTGGCACCTTTGTCTCCACGCCGCACATCAACCGCCAGTTCCACGCTTCGACGCTGCAGACGTTTACCGCGCTGTGTGCCGATAATGACATGAAGGCGGGCGCGCATGTGGTCGATCGCCAGATTGTGCCGGCACGTCAAAACGAGATGGAGTTCTTTGGCCTGCAAAAGGACGCGCTGCTGCTGCATATTAAGCGCGTGCGTACGGCCGACGGCGAGCCCATCTTTGAGGAGAACATCTTTGTGCCGTTTGACGCCTACCGTGAGCTGCTGACGGCCGATCTTGAGGACAAGTCGATTTTTGCCGAGGTCGAGCGCGTTGGCGGAACGCCGATTGTCTCGGTTGGCTACCGCACGGTCGAGGCCGTTCGTGCCAATACCGAGCAGGCGGCCGAGTTGGGCATTGCTCCGCACGATCCGCTGCTCAACCTGCGTGCCAGCTTTACCGGTCCCAATGGCGAGCCGGTCCTGATGGGTAAGCAGTACTACGTGGGATCGCGCTACGTTATGGTTATGTAGGTTTGGTTCCGCCGTTCTGGCGAACGGCGGACCGGTCGACGCTGCGCCTTTGGTTACGCGGTTTTGCCAAACCGCGTAACGGGCCGACGCTGCAAACGCCCCTAAGCGGCAATCTGACGTTCAATCGTCGGTCGCGTACCGAAGTACGCTTCCCTCCTCTTTCACGTCACCTTGCTCGCTTAGGGGCGTTTTCGCTGACTTAT
>CABUTP010000285.1 GCA_902494545.1 uncultured Collinsella sp.
ATCGCGCAGCAGGCGATACAGATAGATGTGGTTGCCCAGCGATAGCGTGGGCCTAACTATTGTCTTGCTCATGGCAAATCTCCTCTTTACACACGTAAAGCATCTTACCATCGCATAGCGTTTGCCATGGCGGCACCCAAGGCAAACGGGCGCGAACCGCTATCGATTCGCGCCCGTTGTACAGGTTGCCTATCTGGGGATGCAGCGCCTAGTTGCCCGATGTCGTGCCTTGGCTTGAACTGTCAGATGCCGTGCCGGACGCGGTTCCGCTCGAGCTGTTAGTGCTGCTGTTGTCGGTAGATCCCGTTCCCGATGTGGTGTCGCTCGTTTGGTCGCCCGTGCTCGGCTGCGAGCTGTCAGTCGTTTGGCTTGAGTCGGTCGTGCCGGATTGCGTGCCGCTGCTGTTCGTAGAGGAATTGGCACCCTGCGATTGGTTTTGGGTGTTCGAGGACGAATCGGCAGAGGTGGAACTGTCTTGCGCGCCGTCCGTCTGTGCCTGCTGGTCTTGCGAATGGGTTTTGCCATTTGCATCACTCTCCGTCGTGCGCGACGAAAGGATCGGCTCGGGACGCTCACCCAGACCCTCGCCGGCGGTGGTGATAAGGATGGCGCCGGTGCAGGCGATGACCGCGACGATGGCGATGGCAATCGAGAAGATGATGACCTTCTTTTGCGTCTGGCTGCGCTCTGCCGCGGCCTTGGCGCGCAGGCTGTTAGGGGCGATGCGGGCCGTGGTCGCGCGTCCCGCAATCTGACGCATCTCCTGCGTAGTCGCGGCGCCGCCCAGGTGCTCCTCGGCATTAAATTCAACGGGCTCATAGGCGCCGGTGGGGTAGTCGACGGCGGCGTGCGTACCTTTGAGGGCTTCGGCGCTGGCAGAGATAAAGTGGCGGTAGACCTGCGAGGACACAACGGTGATGACCGAGCTCACGGCGGCGCCGATCACCGATCCAGCGATACCAATCTTGGAGGCAAGCGCGACGCTCGTGGCGGCAGCTGCGGCGCCGGCGATGATCTGAGGAATGGAAATGTCATCGAACAGGCCCTTTTTGGGCGCGATGGCCATGGTCTGTCCGATGGAATGGTTCTCGTGCACGCCGTTGTTGAGCGATGCCGGTGTCATGACGCGCGTGCGCGGCGCGTCGGTGTACTTGGTTGTCATACGGGGTCCTCCCGGTGTAAATCTGCTTCGTTTCGTGTAGCCATCAGGGTACCCACCAGATGTGAATCGTACGTGACATTTAACAGATACCATCAACTCATCAATAGCTCACCAAGTTGGTGGGATGCGGTTACACTCGGCGGTTGAACTACAATAGGGCTAGCTAATTGTTGTGAATGGCGTCTACGCACAGGAGCATTCTTATGAATCTTCACCTTTCTCAGTCTGATGGCTTTTTGCGTGTGGCGGCGGCGTCGCCGCGGATTCGCGTGGCCGATGTCGAGGGCAATGCCGAGGTTGCGCTGGCGGCTGTTCGCGAGGCTGCCGAGCGCGGCGTTCGCGCGCTGGTGCTGCCCGAGCTTAACTTGTGCGGCTATACCGCGGCCGACCTGTTCCATAATCGCACGCTGCTGCATGCCTGCGAGGCTGCTCTGGTGCATATCCTCGATGAGACTCGTGAGCTGCCGATTGTCTTTACCATCGGTCTTCCCGTTGCAGTTGCCGAGAATATCTACAACTGCGCCGCCGTGTGCTGCGCGGGCGAGCTTTTGGGCCTCACAGCCAAGAAGTATCTGCCCAACTATGGCGAGTTCTACGAGCGCCGTTGGTTTGCTCCGGCGCCCGCGGATCCCGTGTGGGTTGAATTTGCCGGTCAGGGTCCGGTTCCGCTGGGTTCGGGGCTTGTCTACCGTTGCTGTGATGAGGGCGCCGAGGATCTGGTGTTGGGCGTTGAGGTTTGCGAGGACCTGTGGGTACCGGCGCCGCCTTCGACCGAGATGGCGCTTGCCGGTGCGACGGTGATTCTCAACCCGTCGGCCTCGGACGAGATTATCGGCAAGGCAGACTATCGCCGCAGCCTCATCTCCAATCAGAGTGCGCGCCTGTACTGTGCCTATGCCTATGCAGACGCGAGCGAGGGCGAGTCCACGACCGACATGGTCTTTGCGGGCGAGAACCTCGTCTACGAAAACGGCTCCAAGCTCGCTGCGACCAAGCTGCTTACCTGCGACATGGCCATCGCTGACGTCGATCTTGACCGTCTGGTTGCCGAGCGCCGTCGCTCGACGACGTGGACACGCGCGGACGATGCGCCGGAGGCCACGACCGTTGAGTTTTCGTTTGAGGGCGTGCTGGCCAAAGAGCCTGTCCTGCGCGATGCCTGCGATATCGACCGCGTTTTCCCTCGCGCGCCTTTTGTGCC
>CABUTP010000286.1 GCA_902494545.1 uncultured Collinsella sp.
TCATGGCGAGCGTCGCATTGGAAACGGTCTGCGCCTCGACGCCCTGGGTGGCATCCACGACGAGCACCGCGCCCTCGCAAGCGGCAAGCGAACGCGAGACCTCGTAGGTGAAGTCCACGTGGCCCGGCGTATCGATCAGGTTGAACTGATACGTCTCGCCATCGTCGGCGTCATAGGAAACGCGGACGGCATTGGACTTGATCGTAATGCCGCGCTCGCGCTCGATATCCATGGTGTCGAGCAGCTGCGACTCCATGTCGCGCTCGTCGACGGTATGGGTGAGCTCGAGGATGCGGTCACTGATCGTGGACTTGCCATGGTCGATATGTGCAACGATCGAGAAGTTGCGGATGTGGGAAATGTCAATTGAAGTATTCATGCGGACTATCTTACCCGAGCGGTACAAAAAATGGAGCCTGTTCCATAAAACAGGCTCCATTTATGCGCGTAATCTGTGTGGTGTGAAATTTACAACTTAGGCGTTGATGCTGTTCACGAGCTTGGCAAGACCGGACTTGCGGTTGGAAGCCTGGTTCTTGTGGATGACATGCTTAGCGGCAGCCATGTCGAGACGCTTGGTGACGGTCTTGAGGGCAGCCTGGGCCTTCTCGGCGTCGCCCTCGGCGACGGCGGACTGGACGTGCTTGGTCAGCGTCTTGAGCTCGGACTTGACAGCCTTGTTACGCATGCGAGCTGCCTCATTGGTGCGGATACGCTTCTTCTGAGACTTGATGTTTGCCACTTCTGGAGTTCCTTTCGAGTTCCTTGCAAAAAATGTATGACACCTCTGAGACACGGTGAGGTCATGCAAGCGCCTACTATAGCACGCTCCCTCTCAAAGGGATAGAACGAATTTGTCAAATAGGCAGGTATCATCACGATTTTCTCAAGATGTTCGTAATCCAGAGCAAAAGCGCGGTCTCCGAATCGGCCGAACCCTTGAGCGCAAGCTCCACATCAACGGCACCCTCGAGCGCGGCAACGAGCTCGGTCATCGAAAAACGACGTGCCCAGGTAAGGTGATTCTTGACCTGCCAGGCCTGAAGTTTGAGCGTCGCGGCGAGCTCACGCCCCTGCCCACGAGAGTCGAGTGCCTTGGCGACGATAAGCTCACGGATGCGACCGCATAGCAGCGTGTAGGTCCACACGTAGCTCTTGGAGGGCAGAAGCTTAAAGAGCTCGAGCGAACGCCGCATATCGCGAGCCGAGACGGCGTTGAGGAAGTCCCAGGGCTGAACCTCGGCTGTACGCACGATCCAACGCTCCACGTCGGCAAGCTCAATCTGGGGCGCCTCGACCATCTGGGCGAGCTTTGCTAGGTCATTATCGAGCATGCGCGTGTTTTCGCCCGAACGCGAGACGAGTTCCTCGGCAGCAGCCGCCGACATGGACTTACCGTGCTGCGACGCCATCTGCTGAACGCGACGCGGCAGTTCCCAGCGCTTGGTACCCGAGCAATCGACGATAGCCTTCTTGTCGATCTTGGCGATTGCCTTATACAGGCGCGTATTCTTGGCAAGTGAGTCGGCGATAATGAGACAGACCGTCGTGGGGCTGGGACTTGCGAGGTACTCGACGAGCGGTTCCGAGACCGCCTTGGCGAGCTTGGAGCAGCCGTCAAGGATCACCAGGCGAAACTCGCTACCCATGGGAAAGGTATTGAGCGAGCCGATGATCGACTCGATATCGGGATCTTTGGTCATGTCACGTTCGTCGAGGTTGAACTCGACCATGCCCGACTTTTCCAAGCGAGCCTTCATGCGCGAGACGGCGTGGTCGCGCTTGACCCCATCGGTACCGACGATCAGATATGCCGGCAGCAGACCGGTTTCGGACATTGCGCTCCCCTCTCGCAGACGCTCGAATTCGTACCGTGCCATTTTAGCCCAGGGGCCCACCGCGCGCCAACGATGTCATCACGGTCGCTGGCATCGCATCGCAAAGCCCTTCGCGGTCGGCGAGACGGTAATGTCGCCGTGTTCGATGGTACATGCGAACGCACCACCCGCTTCCTTAACGGCATCGATGCAGGCATCCGACGGATGGCCGTAACGATTCCCCTCGCCCGCACTCGCGATAGAGAGCTCGGGCTTAAGCGTGTCCAGCAGGTCTGTGTCGACGGAAACTTTTGAGCCGTGATGCCCTAGCTTGAGCACATCGATATCACCCACCTCCTGTACAAACTCGCGCTCTTGATCGAGCTCGGCATCACCAGTGAGGAGCACGCGCAGGCTCTTGCCTTCCTGAGCATAGGAGAGCAGCAAAACAAGAGAGTCCTCATTGCCCTCGCCATCCACCGTGTCAAACGGCCACATCACACGTGTCCGAAACGCGCCGATATCGACCGTGTCTCCGCAA
>CABUTP010000287.1 GCA_902494545.1 uncultured Collinsella sp.
CCTTATTTTGGGGTCGGGCCCGCCTTGCCTACCGTTCGTCTGGCCGCCCCGCTCGGGGGATGTGAAATTAATAACGCTCAAAGAAGGCAAGCGCGTTATCGCTGCTGAGCTTCTGCATCACGGTCTTGCCAAAATGCTTGGAAAGCATGTTCTGGAACTCGGGCATCATGCTGGCATCGGAGAGGAAAGCGGGCACCGTGGCGCCGTCCCAGTCGCCGCCGAGCGCGATGACGTCCTCGCCGCCCAGGTCGAGCCAGTGCTCGATATGTGCCGCCAGCTGGTCGAAGGTGACGTCTGCGGCGGTCTTGTCGGTTGCGTCGTTGGAAAGGAACTCGCTGCAGTAGTTGAGGCCGACGATGCCACCCATGTCGCGAATGGTGCGGAACTGGTCGTCGGTGAGGTTGCGCTTAACGCCGCAAACTGCACGAGAGTTGGAGTGGCTGGCGACGAAGGGACGTGTGGCGTGGGCGACAACCTCGTCAAAGCACTCATCGTTGAGGTGGGAGACGTCGAGTACCATGCCGGCGTGCTCCATCTGCGCAAGCGCCTCGATGCCGGCGGCGGTGAGGCCGGCGTGGGTATCGTGCCCGCTCGCGAGCGGTCCCTGCGCGTTCCAGCTGAGTGACGACATAAGCACGCCCAAGCTCTTGAGCACCTCGATCAGCGCGGGGTCCTCGGCAAAGAACGTGGCGTTTTCGATGGTGTGGATGCAGGCGACCTTGCCGTCTTTGAGCGCGGGGCGAATGTCTGCCGCGCTGCGTACGTTGACCATGCGGTCGTGGTTGAGCATTGCCTGGCCGCTCATATGCGCCATGATTTGCGCCTGGAAGCGCGCGGCGTGGGCGGTGGGAATCTCATCGGGGACAAACGTGGCGAAGCACTGTGCCCATGGCGTGTTGCCGATCTTTGCGAGCGAGATGGCACAGGCGTTGCCCTCGATGAGATCGAAATCTTGCGGATGCGTTTCGTCGCCGGGGAAATAACCGTCGGTGCCGGCGGTAAAGCGCAGGTCGAGATCGAGTGTGGCCCAGCCGATGCGGTCAGCGGTGTCGCAGTGTAGGTCAAATACGGGATATGCCATGGTTCCTCCGGTTGCAGCGTTTCTTTGCAAACTATCATTGAATTGTATGACTAGGGTATAGTTAGCGCCATATGTTCATGGCGGCCCGCGTTGTGCGCCGCCCTTATTACGGAGGTTACCATGTCCAACCAGGGCAAGAAGGTCAAGACTCATTATCGCGGCACGCTCGACGACGGCACGCAGTTCGATAGCTCCTACGATCGCGGCGAGCCGCTGGAGTTCACCTGCGGCGCCGGCCAGATGATCAAGGGCTTCGACGCCGCTGTTGTCGACATGCAGGTGGGCGAGAAGAAGACCGTGCACATTCCTGCTGCCGATGCCTACGGCGAGCACAATCCCGAGATGGTTCTGACCTTCCCGGCCGAGCAGGTTCCCAACATCGAGCAGATCGAGAAGGGCATGAAGCTCTTCCTGTCCACGCCGAGCGGTATGCCCGTCCCCGCCGTGGTCATCGACGTGACGCCCGAGGCCGTGACGCTCGACGCCAACCACGAGCTGGCCGGCAAGGATCTCAACTTTGATATCGAGCTCGTCGAGGTCGAGGGTTAGGCTATGCCTGCAAATCTGGTTTCGACAGCGTGCCTCGGAAATCTCAACGACCCGTCCTATGAGCTTTTGCTTCGCCGGGAGCTGGGCGGTGTCTTTGAGGTCGATGAGCTGCTGCTCGATTGGGACCAGGCTGATGTATGCGCATTTGTGGGCGTGACGGAGCTGGGGCGCACGGTCGATGTTCGGCTGGATGCTGCCGACGGCGGTCGTCTTGCCGATGGCGACGTGCTCGCCATTGACCGTTCGGGTGTGGTGCCCGTGGCGGTTGTCGTGCGCCTGCGCAGCGCCGAGGTTTATTTGGTCGAAGTCGACCGCATGGATCCGATTGCGCTCGCGCATGCGTGCTGGGAGATCGGCAACATGCATGCGCCGCTCTTCCGGGGCGACTCGGACGAGCATACCGTGCGCATGTATACGCCGGTGCAGCCTGTTTTGGGCCGCATGCTCCGGGGTATCGAGGGTGTTCGGCTCTCGGTGGTTACCCGTGAACTCGATACGGACCGGCGCTTTGCGTCGAGTGCGGCGGAGGTCGTCGTTAGCATGGCTCCGGACTTTACCATCGTAAAAAAGACGCGCGGCTAAGCGCGCGTATGCGCAAGACGGGCTTTGAGGGGCGACCAATCAAGGTCCGTCTTGCTGTTGATAGGAGGCTTTGGGGAAGCGTATGGGTCTTGAGGGAATCAAGTTGATTGCATGCGATTTGGACGGCACGTTGCTGCACCC
>CABUTP010000288.1 GCA_902494545.1 uncultured Collinsella sp.
AGGCCTTTTGCCCGGCGGATGCCACACGACCCCAGTGCAGCGCGGCCCTCTACGAAGCTGCCCGCTGCGGGGTGAGCATTATCTCGCTCCACACCAACCTGGACCGCTCGCAAGAAGCCCGCATCTGCCTGAGCGAGCTGCTGGGTGCCGCACCCGTGAGCTCACTGGAGCACGTGGACGACCCCGAGACCACCGGCCTGGGCGCGCTTGCAACGCTCAACGACCCGTGCACGCTGCGCGATCTTGCCACCCGTGCTGCCACGGCCTTCGGCAGCGACCCGCGTGCGTGGGGCGAAGCCGAGCACGCATGCCGTACCGTCGCTATTTTAGGCGGCTCCCTGGGCGACTTTGGAGAGCTCGCCATCGCCGCGGGCGCAGATGTCATCGTAACCGGCGAGGCGGGCTACCACGTGGCGCAAGACCTTGCCTTGCGCGGGCTGCCGGTGATCTTGCTCGGCCACGACCGCTCTGAGGAGCCGTTCGTTGATATATTGATGAACTCTGCAGTTGACGCCGGGGTCAACCCCCCGTCATGCGATTAAAATACTGAACCCTTGCCAATGGTGGACTGTGACAAAAGGAGAGAACTTATGAGCGCCGGCGCTACGCTACTCAAGCTGCAACAGATCGATTTGGAGCTCGCCCGCAACAAAAGCGAACTTGCCAATATGCCGGAGCTCAAGGAGCTCGCTTCCAAGCGCAAGACCTACGTTAAGCTCAAGGCCGAGATGACCAAGCTCTATGCTCAGCGCAAGGACCTGGACATTGAGCTTGACGATCTCAACACCACCGAGATCCAGACCAACAACGCCATTGAGGCAGCCAAGAAGCGCCACGTCGACGGCTCTGACTACCGCGAGGTCCAGGATCTGGAAAACGAGCTCGCCACCCTGGCAAAACGCCTGGACAAGATCGAGCACACCCGCAAGGACGTCGTTGTCGCCCATAAGGAAGCGCTTGACCGTGAGGCTCGCGCGCAGGCCATCATCGCCAAGTTCGAGGAGGGCGTGAAAGCCGACACCAAGGCCGCCCGCGCCAAGGCCGCCGACCTGCAGGCCCAGATTGATGCCGCCACCAAGGAGCGCACCGCGCTTGCCGCTACGCTGCCGGCCGACGTGCTCACCGACTACGAGCGTCTGCTCAAGCAGTTCCGCGGCCTGGCCGTCGAGACAATCAAGGGCAACATCCCCACGGTCTGCCACACCGCGCTGCAGGCGTCGTCCATGAGTGACCTCAACCACGACGGCAGTGAGATTACGCACTGCCCGTACTGCCACCGCCTGCTCGTGCTCCCCAGCAAGGAAGCTTAAACGATGGCGGCACCCAACAATTCAATGCAACTTGAGGGAAAAACGATCCTGCTGGGCATTACCGGCGGGATCGCCGCCTATAAGTCGTGCAATATCGTTCGCCTGCTGCAAAAGCGCGGCGCGCGCGTCAAGGTCGTTATGAGCGAACATGCTACGGAGTTTGTGGGCCCGCTCACCTTCCGCGCCCTCACGGGCGAGCCCGTTGCCGTGGGCCTGTTCGACGACCCCTCCGACCCCATCCACCACATTTCGCTGGCGCAGGAGCCCGACTTGGTGGTCGTGGCGCCCGCGACGGCCAACATCATTGCCAAGATGGCCAATGGCATCGCCGACGATCTCATCTCCACCACGTTGCTTGCAACGCCGCGCCCCATCGTGATCGCGCCGGCCATGAACAATGGCATGTGGAAGGCGCCTGCCACGCAGACAAATATGGCCACGCTGCGCGAGCGCGGTGTCCACGTTGTGGGTCCGGGAAGCGGCTACCTTGCCTGCGGCGATGTGGATACGGGACGCATGAGCGAGCCCGAGGACATCGTCGAGGCCGTCTACGAGGTGCTCAAGCCCGTCCCGCAAGACCTGGCGGGCAAGCGCATCGTGATTACTGCCGGCCCCACGCACGAACCGATCGACCCGGTGCGCTTCATCGGCAACCGGTCGTCGGGCAAGATGGGCATCGCCCTGGCGGGGGAGGCCGCACGCCGCGGTGCCGAGGTCACGCTCGTGTTGGGACCGACATCGCTCGATGTTCCCCGCGGCGTGGAGTGTGTGCGCGTGCAGACCGCCGCAGAGATGCTCCAGGCGGCGCTGAGCGCCTTCCAGACGGCCGATACGGCCATTTGCTCGGCCGCTGTCGCCGACTACACCCCCGCGGCCCCTGCCGACCATAAGCTCAAAAAGGCCAACGAGCGCCTGGATTGCATCGAACTGATCGAGACGGGCGATATCTTGGCCGAGCTTTCGCGCCAAAAGGGAGAGCGGTGCGTGATTGGCTTTGCGGCCGAGACCGATAACGTCGTG
>CABUTP010000289.1 GCA_902494545.1 uncultured Collinsella sp.
CAGGGCTTGATTTGATTGATTTCTATGTTCTTCCGCATTATCTTACAGCACCATTTAAGAAAGTTACCGAGAAAATAATAGCTGAGTTTTCGGATTTGAATCTATGCCCAATTAACAATCGTCAAGGAATTGTAATTGATGGTGAAGGTTCAAAGGTTATTTGCAAAGACTAATTTAAACTTCCAGTTTGCTGCACTCGCTCCTAGCAGGGTTTGGGGCAGGAGGGGCGCAAGAGACGGGAGGGCCGTGTACGCGTTCCTGCGCGAGGACCGCGGGGAGGGACTGCCTGGGTACGGCACCTGTCAACTCGGTCTACGCCTTTGATGACCGGGTCGTACTCAATATCAACTTCACGGATGATGCCAAAACGGTCACCCGTGAGGAAGTGTTGGATTCGAGTGCTGTGGACAATGTTCCAGCATGCTGGGATCGAACTCGCTAGCCGGAATCACACGGTACCCGTGACGCAGCAGCAGATTGACAAAAACGCCGTTGCCCGCGGTGAGCGTGCCACTAAAGGTGCCGTCGTAGATGCGACCCGCGCCGCACGAGGGACTGCGGTCCTGCAGGATGCACGCAGCGATCTCAGACGGGCCGCCCGCCTGCTCGCACATATCGAGCGCACGTTGAGCGCCCAGGCGAAACTCACGATCGACCGAGGCGCCCTCGCAGGTACGGACCTCGCCGTTCACAATCTCGGACGGCTTGCGCGGCGTGGGCAGACCCCCAAAGACCTCAGGACACACCAAGAGGACCTCGGTCCCCGTACGCTCGCAGGCCTCGACCAGTTCGCGAAGGTAATTGTCGAGCCCATTATACTTGCAGCTCTCGCCCATCAAGCAGGCACTTACCACGATCTTCATATACAACTCTCCCCACGCAAATCGCCCCATTTGAGATGGACACTCAAATGGGGCGATTGACACTGCGCAACTAGTATTACTGCTGCTTCGGCATCAGCGGATTCTCGCGCGTAAGGAGATTCATAAACTCCTCGCCCGTGATCGTCTCCTTCTTGTACAGATAACGAGCCAGCTCGTGGAGCTTAAACTTGTTCTCCTTCAGGATCTGCAGGGCGCGGTCGTGCGCATCCTCGATCAGCTTGGCGACAATCGCGTCCACGCGCTCGGCCGTACCGGGGGCGCAGGTGAGCGACGTGTCCTGGTTGAGGTACGCATTCTGAACGGTACCGAGCGCCATCATGCCAAACTCATCGGACATACCAAAGCGTGTCACCATGTTACGGGCGAGCTTGGTGGCCTGCTCGATATCGTTGGCGGCACCGGTCGTCATCTCACCAAAGATGAGCTCCTCGGCTGCACGGCCACCGCAATAGACGGCGAGCTTGTCCAGGACCTCCTGACGTGTGGTCAGGAAGCGCTCATCCTCCTCGACCTGCATGGTGTAGCCCAGAGCACCGCTCGTGCGCGGCACGATGGTGATCTTCGTGACCGGCGCAGAGCCCTTCTGGCGAGCGGCAACGATGGCATGGCCGATCTCGTGGTAAGAAACGACCTGCTTCTCGTGGTCGGACAGCACCGTGGACTTACGCTGCTGACCGGCGATGACGACCTCCACCGACTCCTCAAAATCGTCCTGGGTGGCACGCTTGCGACCCTCGCGGACGGCACGCAGGGCGCCCTCGTTGATGATGTTGGCCAGGTCGGCGCCCGAGGCACCGGGCGTGGCGCGGGCAATCGCGGTCAGGTCGATCGGCGGCTGCGTCTTCACGCTCTTGGCATGCAGCTCAAGAATATTCTTACGGCCGGTCAGGTCGGGCAGCTCAACGGGGATGCGGCGGTCAAAACGACCGGGGCGCAACAGGGCCGGGTCAAGACTGTCGGGACGGTTGGTGGCAGCGAGGACGACAATACCCTTGTGGTTATCGAAGCCGTCCATCTCGGTCAGCAGCTGGTTGAGCGTCTGCTCGCGCTCGTCGTTGCCGCTAAAGCCGCCGCCATCGCGCTTCTTGCCGATGGTATCAATCTCATCGATAAAGACAATGCACGGGGCCTTTTCCTTGGCCTGCTTAAACAGGTCGCGAACTTTAGCGGCACCGCGGCCGACGAACATCTCGACGAACTCAGAACCAGAAATACTAAAGAACGGCACGCCCGCCTCGCCGGCCACAGCCTTGGCAAGCAGGGTCTTACCGGTACCCGGAGGGCCAACAAGGAGAGCACCGCGCGGCAGCTTGGCGCCGATCTCCTCGTAGCGCTGCGGCTTCTCCAGAAAGTCGACGACCTCCTTGAGAGACTCCTTGGCCTCTTCCTGGCCGGCGACATCCTTAAAGGTCACGCCCACGTCCTTGGA
>CABUTP010000290.1 GCA_902494545.1 uncultured Collinsella sp.
CTTTAACGTCAAGGGCATCCACCCGCACGACGTCGCGAGCATCATGGACATGGACGGCGTCTGCATTCGCGCCGGCCACCACTGTGCACAGCCGCTGCTCACCTGGCTGGGCGTCGAGAACCTCGCCTGCTGCCGCGCCAGCGTGGCTTTCTACAACGACAAGGCCGACATCGATAAGTTCATCGCCGGACTGCATCACGTTTGGAGCACGTTCAATGGGTAATCTGTACACCTCCACCACGTTTATGGAGCACAACTCGCACCCCGACTATAAGTACGAGATGGATGCTCCCACGCACGAGCACGACGGCATCAACCCCAGCTGCGGCGACGAGCTCACTCTGCAGCTGCGTGTCGAGAACGGCGTGATCGAAGAGGCCTCATTTACCGGTCATGGCTGCGCCATCAGCCAGGCCAGCGCCGATATCATGGCCGACCTCATCACCGGCGAGACGGTCGAGGAGGCGCGTCGTCTGGCAGGGCTCTTCCTCGCCATGATCCGTGGCGAGCAGCTCTCCGAGGAAGACCTGGAAGACCTGGACGAGGCCGCCCAGCTCCAGGACATCTCGCACATGCCCGCCCGCGTCAAGTGCGCCGAGCTCGCCTGGCGCACCCTCGACGGCATGCTCGAGGGGCAAGCTAACCAATAACGGATGCCCCGAATCCAAGGATTTTGATTGCCGGGCCGCCCGATACGGGCGGCCCGGTTTTTTCATAACGAGCGCACACAGCCCACGCGTCCGGCGCCCCATCTGTCATTTATCGCACGGCCAACCGCAAACACGAGCGTTTTCCACCGTACCAAAGGCTTGCGGCAGGGCCACAGGCACGCCAGGCAATGTCCCAAGCCTCGTCTTGCCGGGCTCCGGCTCGACTCGCGCCTGCCGCGGACGGGTCCCATAGGGTGCGGCGTGCATTTTTTCGAGTATTCTGCACGACAAGTCGTGTGCATACGCATCGGAAGCGTTAATCAACATCTCCAGGCGCCTTTATATTGCGTTTTAGAACAAACATCGTGGTCTCGGGGGCCCAAACATGGGCTTCAGGGGCGCATCGGCAGGCATAAATAGCTTCAGGGTCCGTATGTTGCAAAATTGCGGCGGTGCCGACAGCACCACGATGCAGAAAACTCCGCTTTTTGCACGGCGCAGACGGGCGTAGGTACGGGCAAAAGCGAGCTGAGGCGTTAATTTATGCATGGCTGCGATCGTTCTATGCAAATTAAGAAGTGCAGTTACCGTACCGAGCTTTTAGAACAGTGGTTGTGGCGTATGGGCGACCCCAGCTGCGGTGCCCGGGCGGCCCTACACCACGTTTCCGCCAGTCCTCACCGCCGTTCGCGCACGGGCGCGCACAATACGAGAAACGGTGCTTTTACCAATCCCCGTATACCGCTCAATCTGACGCACCGTAAAGCCGGCATCGCGCAATCCAAGGATAACGATATTGCGCTGCGCCGGCGGTGCGGCTTTAACCCCGCGGAGCGGAACCCCGAGCCCCTTCGCCAACTTTTCGGCAAAGGCGTGCCGCTCCCACTCCGTCTCTTCCATATCGGGCATCGCTGGCTCGCCGCCGTCGGACGTCGAGAGCGAATAGGCAATAAAGCCCTCGGTAGAACCAAAAAGCTCAAGCACGCAAGAAGGATCAGAAAATCCCCTCGTCATATCGTTGTCATAGGCCCGTAGATACTCGGCAAAGCTGCTCCACGGATAGCGCTCAATCAGAGCAATACCCGCCTCCTGCGGACCAGCGTGTACAGAGCGAATAGCCTCCATCACCTGCCAGTCGGTATCGAGCGAGCAGCGCTCAAAACGCTCACGAAACAAGCAGCCCATGCGCCCAGTGCGCTTATTGAACCGACGAGCATACGTCAACAGCAGCCGCTGCATGGCCGCGCTCATTTCGTCCTCGTAATCCAAAAGCACCAGATCCACGTGGTCGCCCATGAGACACCACGCCGCAATCGTCACCCGGGCATCGCGGCAGCACTCACGCATCAGCTCCAGGAACTCCCAGCGATCCGCATCGTTCTCAAAGATCAGTTGCTTGCCTGTACCGCGGGCACGAACATGGTAAAAACCGGTGATCGTTTTCCAAACGCGCTGCATGACGCTCCCTTCGCCGGGATCTGCTTGCCATCCAATACAGCACGATTGAAGCGCGCCATCAAAACATTCACGCAAAACAACTACGCCACGCGGCCAAAGGCAGTATACAGGCGGCGAACGGCATCATAGCTACAGGTCAGACAACGCGACATAGTCAAAAGCTTGAACAGAACCGACCCCCTTCAGCGAACCGCACAGC
>CABUTP010000291.1 GCA_902494545.1 uncultured Collinsella sp.
GAGAGGCTCCTGGGCAAGGACGGCGTGATCCGCAAATGGCTGCGCGCCGGTGCCCATGGTTGGCGCCTGGACGTCGCTGACGAGCTTTCTGACGACTTCCTGGCCCAGATCAAGAAGGCCGTACTTGCCGAAAAGCCTGACGCACTGTTGCTCGGCGAAGTCTGGGAAGACGCCTCCAACAAGATTAGCTACGGCCATCTGCGCCGCTACCTGCAGGGCTCCGAGCTGGACTCTGCTATGGATTATCCCTTCCGCGACATGGTCATCGGCTTTTTGATGGGCTACAAGAACGCCTACCAGGCAGCCGAGGATATCGAGACCCTGCGCGAGAACTATCCGCGTGAGGCCCTGTCTTGCGCACTTAATTTGCTCTCGAGTCACGACCGTCCGCGCATTATCTCGGTGCTCGGCGGCGGACCCGACGAGTCGAAGCTGCCCGAGTGCGAGCGCAGCAAATGGCGCCTAGACGAGAACTCGATGGGCCTGGCCAAGAGCCGTTTTTGGCTCGCCACGCTCATGCAGATGACCTTCCCAGGCGTGCCTTCGATCTACTACGGCGACGAATACGGCCTGGAGGGCCTTACCGACCCGGGCAACCGCCGCACCCTGCCGACCAAGGACCAACTGCACGACTTCGACACGCTGGCTATTGTCAAGAACGCCTCCGCCGTACGCCGTGCACTGCCATTTATGATCGACGGCGAGATCAAGGCCTTCGCGCTCAACGACGAGGTGCTGGCATACAACCGCACGGGCAAGAATGGCGAGTTCGCGACGGTTATCATCAACCGCAGCCTGCGCAATTCGCACCGCGTGACGATTCCGGCACTCGGCGAATGTGCGAGTGACGTGATCAGCGGTCACGAGTGCGAGATCCACAACGGCACGGTCACGCTCGATCTGTATCCGCTGGGCTCGTCGATCATCTATCACCATGCCGAACAGCGCCTGCAGGAGCCGCTCGATCACGGCGCGGGCGTCGTGTGCCATATCACCTCGGTGCCCACCGACGACGGCAAGCCCGGCACGATTGGTGCGCCCACGCGTCGCTTTATCGACCATCTGGCCGCTATGGGCATGCGCTACTGGCAGGTTCTGCCTGTCAACCCGACTGACTTCTTCCGCTCCCCTTACGCTGGGCCTTCGGCCTTTGCGGGCAATATTGACCTGCTGCCCGAAAGCCAGGAGGAGCTGGCGGCCGACTTTGAGACTTGGAAGGCCCGTGGCGGCGAGGATGCAGACCCGCTCTACACGGCGTTTAAGCATCGCAACGCCGACTGGCTCGAGAAGTACTGCGTCTACATGGCCGTTAAGAAGTACTTTGAGGGCGAGTCGCGCCACGATTGGCCGGCAGATGTCGCGCGCTACAACGAGTATCTGATCGATGACAAGCGTTTCCACGACGAGGCTGAACTGCAGGCGTACATGCAGTATCGCTTTGACCTGGCCTGGTGCGAGCTCATGAACTACGCGCACAAGAAGGGCATCGAGGTCATCGGCGATATTCCTATGTATGTTTCGGACGATTCGGCCGATGCGTGGAGCGAGCCCGAGAACTTCTGTCTGTCCGATACCGGCAAAGCGATTGAGATCTCTGGCGCGCCGCCCGACAATTTTGCGCCCGAGGGCCAGGTGTGGGGCAACCCCACCTTCCGCTGGGACCACATGAAGGAGAACGGCTACCGCTGGTGGATGGACCGTCTGCGTCGCGCGTTTTCGCTCTACGACCGCGTGCGCCTGGACCACTTCTTGGGATTCCACAGCTACTTTAGCATTCCCGCAGGCAAGGCCTGCGCCGACGGCCGCTGGCTGGCGGGTCCGGGCAAGGATCTATTCCAGACTGCCTACGACGAGCTGGGTCCGCTCAACTTTATCGCCGAGGACCTGGGCTACCTGACGCCCGGCGTTCGCGCCATGGCTTCGACCTGCGGCTTCCCCGGTATGGACGTGCTGGAGTTTAGCGACTACGACGTCCGCAACGGCGTGCATCCCACGCCGGGCAAGATTCTATACACCTCGACGCACGACACGTCGACGCTCGCCGGTTGGTGCACGCGCTCCTTTGCGGGCGGTGACGAGCCGAGCGGTGTTGAGCTGGCGGCCAAGCTGATGGGCGACGCGCTGGCAAGCGACGCTCCCCTGGTGATGATGCCGCTGCAGGATGTCATGGGGCTTGGCGACGATGCACGCATGAACGTGCCGGGTGTCGCCACGGGCAACTGGACCTGGCAAGCCGATGAGGCCGACGTTGCGGCCGCCGAGGTCAAAACTGCACAGCTCCTGCGCAACACCCATAGATTCTGGGGC
>CABUTP010000292.1 GCA_902494545.1 uncultured Collinsella sp.
CAAGAGCGCGGCCTCGCATGTGCAAGGCCGCGCTCACTTAGGTATTTACAATCTTTCGATGAACGGGGTTACTTACTCCTCGTCGTCCTCGCCATCGTCCTCGTCCTCAAGATGATCGAGCAGGTAGCGAAGACCCTCGCTGACCTCGTTAACGGGCACCTTGGCAACGTAGCGCGCGTCGACGGCGGGCCTCATGATAACACCCTCGCCCGAAGGCACGCGCATGCTCTCGAGCTCATCCTCATCAGTGCGGGCGATATCGCCGACATTCATACGCTGACCAGTCAACAGGAAGGTCAGACGGCAGGCGGCATCGATGGAAATCGAAGCGATGCGATCGAGGTAGCGCGAAACCATGATGGCGCGGCGCAGATCGTCATAGTTGCTGTCGTCGTCCATAAAGTCGCCCGTATCCATACGGTTAAAGGTGCGGAAGAACTTCTCGTAGGCGGCGTGCACCGGCTCGTCCTCGACGGCCAAGTTGCAGATGATGGACATGTCATTGGTGACGAGCGCAGAAAGCGAAGAGCCCAACACCTGGTAGACGGCCTCAGCCTCGGCCTCGACCGTACCGACAAGCTCCTTGGGCAGCGAGATGTCAGCCTTGATCATATGACGCGTGGCGCGGCAGATCTGGCGAACCTTATCGGTCATGCGCTGCAGGTTAAAGTCGACGTAGATGATCGTCTGCAGCAAGCGGAAGTCGGAGGCGACCGGCGACTGCGTAGCGATCAGGTTGTAGCACACGGCCTCCAAGTTAGCGCAGCGCGCGTCAATCGAAAGCGTGCGCTTCTTGGTCTTGGTGGCGAGCTTGCGGTCGTCGGTCACATAGGCCTTAACGGCATCGTGGAGGGCCAGGTCGACGGCCTCGTAGATGCTCAGCATCTCGTGACGGGCCTCGATGAGCTGACGGGAAAACAGTTTGCGCATGGTTCACTCCAATCAGTTGGGTGCGGTCATGCCGCCCGCACAGTGAATACGCACCGGACCAGGTCCGATCGGATTGGGACTAGTCGCACCGATCAGCCAAAGCGGCCGGTGATATAGTCTTCCGTCCGCGAGTCCACCGGGCTGGTGAAGATCGCGTCGGTTTGACCATACTCGATGAGCGTGGCGGGCTCGCCGGCAACTTCCTGCAAGAAAAATGCGGTGTAGTCGCTAATACGAGCGGCCTGCTGCATAGAATGCGTGACGATGATGATCGTCATCTCGGGCGCCAGCTCGGCCATCAGATCCTCGACCTTAGAGACGGACGTGGGGTCGATGGCGGAGCAGGGCTCGTCCATCAGCAAGACATCGGGCTGCACCGCAAGCACACGCGCGATGCACAGACGCTGCTGCTGACCGCCCGAGAGCGCCAAACCATCCTTGTTGAGCTGATTGGATACCTCTTTCCAGAGGTTGGCGCGCTTGAGCGATTCTTCCACGATGTCATCGAGGTCGCTTTTGCTAGTCACGCCCTGCAGACGAGGGCCAAAAGCGACATTCTCGTAGATGGATTTGGGGAACGGGTTGGGCTGCTGAAAAATCATGCCCACGCGGCGGCGAAGATCGACCGGGTCGACGCCCTCGGCATAGATATCGTTGCCGTCGAGCGTCATGGTGCCCTCGACGCGAGTGCCCTCGATAAGGTCGTTCATACGGTTGATGCAGCGCAAAAACGTCGATTTGCCGCAGCCCGATGGGCCAATGAAGGAGGTGATGGCGTTTTTGGCGATGTTGAGGTCGAGCCCCGTCAGCGCATGAAAGTCACCGTACCAAAAGTTGAAATCCTTGGCCGTGATGGCCGCTTGCTCCGGCGTGGGAGCGGACTGATAGACGGACATGGGACTCCTTAACTAGCGGCGCTTGCGCGACAGATAACGCGCAAACAGGTTGAAGGCCAGAATAATCGCCATCAGTAAAAGCGCAGTGCCGTAGGCTGCGTTCATGTTGATGCCGTCATTGGCAAGCAGATAAAGGTGAACGGTCATGGGACGACCGGAATCGAGCGGCGAAATAGGTAGATTGATGGCCTGGCCCATGGTGTAGAGCACCACCGCGGTCTCGCCAATGGCACGGCCGATGGCGAGGACGATACCCGTGGCAATACGGCCAAAGGCAGAAGGAAGCACGATCTTGGAGACGACCTGCCACTTGGTGGCGCCCAGGCCATACGCACCCCAACGGATATAGCGCGGAACAGCGCGGATTGCCTCCTCGGTGGTGCGCATGACGATGGGGAGCATCAGAAGTGCCAGCGCCAGGGCGGCCGAGACCATCGAAAGACCCAGGCCCATGGCCTCGACAAACAAAGCGTAGCC
>CABUTP010000293.1 GCA_902494545.1 uncultured Collinsella sp.
CCTGCTCGTGGGGTTCGATACTTCCGACGATGCGAGCGTCTTTCGTGTTGGCGAAAACCTGGGCCTCGTGCAGTCCATCGACTTCTTCCCGACGATGGTCGACGACACGTTCCTGTTTGGCCAGATTGCCGCGGCCAACTCGCTGTCGGACATCTACGCCATGGGCGGGCGGCCGAGCCATGCCATGAACCTCCTCTGCATCCCCAGTTGCCTGGGCGTTGAGGTTGCCGGCGAGATTCTGGCGGGTGGCGCCGACAAGTGCGTCGAGGCCGGCTGCGCCATCGCGGGCGGCCACACCATCAACGACGACGAGCCCAAGTACGGCCTGTCCGTGAGCGGCTTTGTCGCACTCGACCGCATGCTCGCCAACAGCGGCGCTCACGTGGGCGATGTTCTGCTGCTGACCAAGGCGGTCGGCTCGGGCATTATCACCACGGCCATTAAGGGCGAGCTCATCGAACAGGATGACGCCGGCCCGATGTTTGACTCGATGCGCACCCTCAACGAAGCCCCGATCCGTTTGGCCGAGGGGCTCGAACTTCACGGCTGCACCGACATTACGGGCTTTGGCCTGATCGGGCATGCGTGCGAGATGGCCGAAGGCTCGGGCGTGCAGGTTGAGCTTGCGTCGGGGGCGGTGCCGCTCTTTGATCAGGTGCTCGACATGGCGCGCCTGGGCATTATCCCTGCCGGCTCCTACCGCAACCAGGACTTCTTTAGCCCGCGTGTGGCTGCCGACGAGGACCTGGAGCCGGGCATGTTGGATGCGCTTTACGATCCGCAGACGTCTGGTGGTTTGCTCATCGCGGCACCTGCTGCCGATGTGGATGAGCTTGCGCGCCGTTTGCATGCCGAAGGACGTATCGCCGCCGTCGTCGGTCGCGTGTGCGAGCCGGTGCCAGGTGGTCCTGCCGTCCGCGTTGTTCGCTAGCCCGCACGTTTATGTAACTGTTTATCGTTCTCTAGAACGGTTCTTTCGAAAGGATTTTGCTATGTCTACCAAAATTGAAGTCAATGCCATGGGCGATGCCTGCCCGCTGCCCGTCGTCAAGACGCTTAAGGCACTCAAACAGCTTGATGGTGAGGGCACCGTCGTGACCTCGGTCGACAACGAGACCGCCGTCAAGAACATCTCCAAGATGGCGCAGGAGAAGGGCTGCACGGCGTCGGTCGAGAAGATCTCGGACGCCGAGTGGCACGTGACTGTCGCGACCGCCGGTGCCGTGGCCGTTGTGGACCCCGAGCAGGACGGTGCCGCTTTCTGCGACGCCAGCGCCGGCAAGGGCAAACTCGTCATTTCCGTCTACACCGACTGCATGGGCCGCGGCGACGACGAGCTGGGCCACAAGCTCATGAAGGCCTTCATTTTTGCCGTGACGCAGCAGGAGGAGCTGCCCGCAACTATGCTGTTCTATAACGGCGGCGCCAAGCTCACTGTCGAGGGCTCGCCGGTGCTCGATGACCTGAAGGGCCTGGCCGAGCAGGGTGTCGAGATCCTCACCTGTGGTACCTGCCTGGACCACTTTGGCATTAAAGACCAGCTTGCGGTGGGCGAGGTCACCAACATGTACGTGATCGTGGAGAAGATGGAGCAGGCCGTGCGCGTCGTGCGCCCGTAGCGTATTGGTTGGAGTTGCCATGAGGGAGAAGCGCCCGGCGCTTGTCATCACGTTTCCCACCACGGCGGCCGCCATGGGGTGCGAGACCCTATGCATCGAGCGCGGCCTTCCCGGGCGCACGATTCCCGTGCCCGGGGAGGTCGCTGCCGGCTGCGGCTTGGCGTGGAAGGCGCTGCCTTCGGATGAGGACCTGCTGCGCGGCGAACTCGCCGCGGCGGGCGTTCCCACCGAGGGCTTTACGGTGATCGACATGTGGGAGGTCGTGCGATGATTTACCTGGATAACGCGGCGACGACCATGCACAAGCCGCAGACGGTCATCGATGCCGTGACGCAGGCGATGTGCTCGCTCGGCAATGCCGGGCGCGGCGCCACGTCGGGTGCCCTCGATGCCGCTCGTACGATTCACACTTGCCGTGCCAAGCTTGCGCGCCTTTTTGGTTGCCCGAGGGCGGACCATGTGTGTTTTACGCCCAACTCCACGGCGGCGCTCAACACCGTTATCAATGGCGTGGTGCGCCCCGGCGACCGTGTGGTCACGACGGTGCTCGAGCACAACTCCGTGCTGCGTCCGCTCAACCGCCTGGCGGCAGAGCAGGGCGTGACCGTTGAGCATGCGGGCTGCTACGCGAACGGCGTGCTCGACTACGACGAGCTCGAGCGGTTGGTCACGCC
>CABUTP010000294.1 GCA_902494545.1 uncultured Collinsella sp.
CGTTGAGGACCTCGTGCGCGATACCGCGCTTGGTAAGGGCGGCCGACAGCTTCTCGGAGCTTTCGATGGAGACGGTGCCCACCAGGACCGGCTGTCCCTTGGCGTGACGTCGCTCGACGTCGTCGGCAACGGCGTTGTACTTGGCCTGGATGGTACGATATACCAGGTCCTCGTGGTCCACGCGCTGCACGGGCTTGTTGGAGGGGATGACCTCGACGGGCAGCTTGTAGATCTCGCGGAACTCGGCATCCTCGGTGAGTGCCGTACCGGTCATGCCGGAGAGCTTGTCATACAGACGGAAGTAG
Organism: uncultured Collinsella sp.; assembly: GCA_902494545.1. Taxonomy (GTDB): domain Bacteria; phylum Actinomycetota; class Coriobacteriia; order Coriobacteriales; family Coriobacteriaceae; genus Collinsella. The sequence goes on from CABUTP010000294.1 coordinate 306, forward strand.
TTCTGCAGGGTGATGGTGGCCAGCGTCTGGTTCTCCTCGCGCACGAGCACGCCCTCTTTGGCCTCGATGGCCTGGTGCAGGCCCTCGGAATAGCGGCGGCCTTCCATAATGCGACCGGTGAACTCGTCGACGATCTTGACCTCGCCGTTAGTGACCACGTACTGCTTGTCGCGATGGAACATGTACTGAGCCTTCAGCGCCTGCTGCAGGTGGTTGACCAGCTGGCCGGAAAGATCGGCATAGATGTCATCGATACCCAGGCGGCGCTCAATCTTCTTAAGACCGCGCTCGGTGGCGGCGATGGTGTGCTTGGCCTCGTCCATGACGAAGTCGCCCGTGGGCTCCACGTCCTCGGTGGCGGTGAGCATGTCGTGCGAGACGTCCTCACCGCGCTCAAGGCCGCGCACGGCGCGCGCGAAGTCCTTGTAAGTGCTGGCGGACTTGGTGCCGGCGCCCGAGATGATGAGCGGCGTTCTGGCCTCGTCGATCAGGATGGAGTCGACCTCGTCGACGATGGCGTAGCTGTGGCCGCGCTGAACACGCTGCTCGGGGCGGGTAACCATGTTGTCGCGCAGATAATCGAAACCGAACTCGGAGTTGGTGCCGTACGTGACGTCGGCCTGGTAGGCTGGGCGCTTCAGCTCGAGCGGCATGTTGTTCTGCAGCAGACCGACGGTCATGCCCAGATACTTGTAGATGCGACCCATCCACTCGGAGTCGCGCTTGGCCAGGTAGTCGTTGACGGTGACGACGTGCACGCCCTTACCGGCGATAGCGTTGAGATAGCCGGCCAGCGTGGAGACGAGGGTCTTGCCTTCGCCGGTCTTCATCTCGGCAATGTGGCCCTCGTGCAGCGCCATGGCGCCGATGAGCTGTACATCAAAGTGACGCATGCCCATGGTGCGCTTGGAAGCTTCGCGCACGGTGGCAAAGGCCTCGGGGAGCATGTCGTCGAGCGACTCGCCGTTGGCGTAGCGCTCGCGGAACTTATCGGTCTGGGCGCGGAGCTCCTCCTCGGTCATCTTCTCAAACTGGGGCTCAAGACCGTTGATCTTGTCGACGATCTTGTAGTAGCGCTTAAGGTCCTTATCGGATCCAAAGGACAGCAGCTTTGACATGAATCCCATGTGGTTTTCCTTTTTGGCCATCGCCCACGCCGTGCAGCTGCGGGCGAGTTAAACACAGATGATTGTACTTTAGCCAAACAAGGCGCGGCCTATACGGTCGACCTCGACCGCCACGTAATAACTACGACCAACCTGCCAAAAGGGGACTGGTTTATTTTGGCAGTTTTTATCTGGGAAAACGCTGCCTCTCTGCCATTTGGTGCAAATCAACCTGTCCCCTTCGCACCAACCTGGTGCAATGGGAACGGGTTAGCTTGCACCAATAAAAAGAAAAGGGCCGCGCACCCAAACGGATGCGCGGCCCTTATGCCATGAATGCGAGTGTTTCCGCGGCGAGCTATTTACTCAGCAGCCTCGGTGGTCTCAGCCTCGGCAGCGGCCTCCTCGACGGGAGCCTCTGCGGGAGCCTCGGCGGCCTGCTTGGCAGCCTCCTCGGCAAACTTAGCAGCACGCTTGGCCTTCTCGGCAGCCTTAGCCTCAGCGGCGGCCTTGCGAGCGGCCTCGGCCTCAGCAGCCTTGGCAGCCTTGGCAGCCTTGGCCTCCTCGGCCTTCTTGAGCTGGGCGGCAGCGGCGCCACCGAACTTGTCGGCGAAGCGCTGGACGCGTCCACCGGTGTCGACGAACTTCTGCTGGCCGGTGTAGAACGGGTGGCACTCGTTGCAAAGCTCAACCTTCATCTCGGACACGGTAGCGTGCGTCTTGAAGGTGTTGCCGCAGGAGCACGTCACCGTGCACTCGACATACTGGGGATGGATACCCTGCTTCATGGTAGGACTCCTTATTGGTCAGGCGCTGGTTACCGATCAGCGCATAAGGCGTCTTGGTTTCCGACCAAGACAACAAACTCGGCTATGGTACCAC
>CABUTP010000295.1 GCA_902494545.1 uncultured Collinsella sp.
GAGGATTGCGTCTCCTGCGGTGCATGCGCCGCGGCGTGCCCCGTTTGTGCTATCGACAAGGGTGACCCCAAACGAGCAGCTGGCGAGGCGTGCATCTCCTGCATGCGCTGCATCGCCGTATGTCCGCGAGGTGCTCGCAAGCTTGATTCCAGCAAACTATCCGCTGTTTCCCAGATGCTGAGCAAGGTTTGCGTCGTGCGGAAGGAATGCGAGCTCTTCATCTAGCGCATACGAAATTGGCGCAATGGGGCCAGGTTAATCTGCACCGACCTGGTGCAAACAAACCTGTCCCCAATGCACCAGAGCAAGGAGTGTCCCCGGGTGCCGGCAGAGACGATATGAGCAGGACATAAAAACATTGAGAGCCCCTGCTGCATGAAAGACCGCGGATTAGGCCGACAATGGTGAGTGTCTAATCCAACCGTGGCGGCCACGCCGCATTCATGGAAGGGGCTCCCATGCTCGATACTACCACCTTCGTCGGCCTCGACGTCCACGCCCGCTCGATAAAGGCAGTCTCCCTCGACGTCATGACCGGGGAGGTGCGCTGCGCGACCTTCGGCTACGACGCCGGCGCCGTCGCGGAGTGGGTCCGTTCCGTGGACCCCAGGGCCAGGTGCGTGTACGAGTCCGGGGTCACGGGCTTCGACCTGCAGAAGAGGCTCTCCGGCCTCGGGGTCGACTGCGCGGTCGGCGCCGTCTCGAAGATGATCAAGCCCAGCGCGGACAGGCGCAGGAAGAACGACCGCAACGACGCCGAGTTCCTCGCCCGCATGCTGTCGGTCGGCAACGTGGTCGAGGTGTGGGCCCCCGACGACGAGTGCGAGGCCGCCCGCGACCTGACCAGGGCGCTCGAGGACGCGAGGGACGACCTCTCGCGCTCGAAGCAGCGGCTCTCCAAGTTCCTGCTCAGGCACGGGCTCGCCTTCGACGAGAGGACGCCCACCGGCCGCAGGAAGGGCAACTGGACCCGGGCGCACTGGTCCTGGATCGAGTCGATTAGGTTCGCGGAGGGGGCCGACAACGACGTGCTCGCCTACTACGTCGACGCGGTCAGGCGGGCGGCGGAGGAGAAGGCGAGGCTCGAGGGGCTCGTCGAGGCCGAGGCCCGCAAGCCCAGGTGGAGGAAGAGGGTCGACTCCCTCCGCTGCCTCAAGGGCGTAGACACCGCGTCCGCCGCCGACCTCGTGTTCGAGGCCGGCGAGTTCTCGAGGTTCGGGAACGCCCGCTCGTTCGCGGCGTGGGTCGGCCTGACGCCCTCCGAGCACTCCAGCGGGGAGAGCGACCGCAGGGGCGCGATCACCAAGGCCGGCAACAAGCACCTGAGGAAGACGCTGGTCGAGGCCGCGTGGCACTACCTGACGTGCTCGGGGCGGCCGAAGGGCCTCGCCAAGGGCCAGGCCCCGGACCGGGGCGCCCGGAGGCATGCCGCCAAGGGCGTGCGGAGGCCGGTCGAGAGGCGGGAGGCGCTGCTCGCGCGCGGGGTCCACGGCAACAAGGCGAACGTGGCCACGGCGCGCGAGCTCGCCTGCTGGGTATGGGCGGTCGGCCTCATGGCCGAGGAGGCGTAGGGGGGCGGTCCCCCGCACATAAGCCAGTCACCCCGGAAGCGGTTCGATCCGAAGCCGTTGAGGCGAACCTCAGGTCCCTTTTCTGCGAGCGCCCAGGGCGCCACACGCGTGCACAGACTGTCGGTTCGACGTAGAAGCCTCAGCCGTAGCAACGGATTGCCCAGCGAGAGATCGCCGCGGGCGGATATTAAACTGCAAAGACGAGCGTCGGTAAGACACGCCGAGGTCGCCGCGGACGGGCTGATATAGGGAGAGGGCCTGACCCCATATCGTTGGGGCCAGGCCCGATTTTGCCTCTTGACAATGTCCTGCTCATATTAAAAGGAACGTCCCCAAGTGCCGGGTTTAGGCTGTTAGATCGAGTTCGTAGAGGAAGCTTTCGCGCGGCATGTCGTGACGGCGCTCTTCGCGGTTGGCGCGGTGCGTGGCCGTGCGCTTAAAGCCGTGCAGCTCGTAGAACTTCCACGAGCAGTTGGAGTCGGTGTACAGGTGCGCCCTCGTCGCTCCAAGCGAGGACAGGTGCGAGACGGCGGCATCGAGCAGAACCGTGCCAACGCCCAGGCCATGGACATCGCGATCCACGGCAAGCAGCGTGACCTCGTTGTCGTGCGGCAACGGGCTGCTCTCGAGCAGGCGGTTGTTGGTTCGGATGGTTGCGCGCACAAACGAGAGATACTCGGCGCACGCATCGGGCTCTAGCTCACGC
>CABUTP010000296.1 GCA_902494545.1 uncultured Collinsella sp.
AGCATGCCCATGTAGTCGGCCTGAGCACGCTCCATGCCACCGGCAGCGCCGGCCATGCCGCGGAAAATATTGCCGCCGCCGACAACGACGCCGACCTCATGACCAACGGCGAGCAGCTCCTTGACCTGCTTGGCAAGATGATCAGTAACCTTGGGGTCGATGCCGTAGTTGCCATCGCCCATCAGCGCTTCACCGGAGAGCTTCAGAAGCACGCGTTTATATCGGATGTCGGACAAAGCGATCCTCCTTTAATTAGACTCATAACATAATATCAAAGGCTTAACGGAGAGCCATGAAAAAGCAGGCTGTGAGTAAAACCCACAGCCTGCTCATTACCAGCTACAAGAGCTTATTTACTCGCCACGGACCAGACGGTCAAAGGCAACGACGGTAATGGTGTCGCCGAGCTCCTTGGAGACCTGCTCAGCGTACTTCTTGATGGTGAGGGAGCTGTCCTTGATGAACTCCTGCTCGGTGAGCACGGACTGCTTGTAGAACTTCTCCAGACGGCCAACAGCCATCTTCTCCTGGATAGCCTCGGGCTTGCCGGACTCGGCAGCCTGAGCCATGTAGATCTGCTTCTCGTGCTCGACGGTCTCAGCCGGAACCTGATCGCGGGTAGCGCAGATCGGGGCGACGGCGGCAACCTGAAGGGCAACGTCGTGAGCAAAGGTCTTGAAGGACTCAGCCTGAGCGGTCTCGGCCTTCTCGAAAGCGAACTCGACGAGAACGCCGATCTTACCACCCATGTGGATGTAAGAAGCGAGAGCGCCGTTCTCGGCCTTGCGGGCGGCGAAACGGGAGATCTTCATGTTCTCGCCCATGATGTGAATCATCTCGGTGAGCTCGGAGGAAACGGTCTCCTCGCCCATCGGCTTCTCGAGCAGAGCGTCGACGTCAGCAGGCTCGGTGGTAGCGACAACCTCAGCGACCTTGGAAGCAAAGCCGGTGAACTTGGCGTTGGAGCCAACGAAGTCGGTCTCGCAGGAGAGCTCGAGCAGAGCGCCGGTCTTGCCGTCCTCGGAGACGAACGCGGCGACAGCGCCCTCGTTGGTCTCACGGCCAGCCTTCTTGGCAGCCTTGGCAAGGCCGTTCTTACGCAGAACGTCGACAGCGGCGTCCATGTCGCCGTCAGCCTCGACGAGAGCCTTCTTGCACTCCATCATCGGGGAGTCGGTCATCTCGCGGAGCTGCTTGACCATAGCGGCGGTAATCTGGGCCATTGTGGTTCCTTTCAAAGAGATGAAAAAGAATTAACTAAGACTGATTTACTCGGCCTTGGGCTCAGCGGCCATCTCGGCCTCGGAGACCTGCTCCTTGCCGGAGCCAGCGAGGCAGGCGTCAGCCATGAGCTCGCACATAAGGGTGACAGCGGAGATAGCGTCATCGTTGCAGGGGATGCCGTACTCGACCTCGTCGGGATCGGAGTTGGTGTCGATCAGAGCGACGACGGGGATGTTCAGGCGCTGGGCCTCCTTGATGGCGTTCTCCTCGCGCTTCGTGTCGATAACGAAGAGAGCCTGGGGCAGACCCTTCATGTCGCGTGCGCCACCGAGGTTGGTCTGGAGCTTGGTAAGCTCCTTACCGAGCACAGCCTGCTCCTTCTTGGGGAGCACTGCCATGCGGCCGTCCTCGACCATGGCCTCGAGCTCCTCCATGCGGTTGATGCGGGAGCGGATGGTGACGAAGTTGGTCAGCATACCGCCGAGCCAACGCTGGTTGATGTAAGGCATGTTGGCGCGCTCAGCAGCGTTCTTGACGGCCTCCTGAGCCTGCTTCTTGGTGCCGACGAACAGCACGTTGCCACCCTTGGCGACGTTCTTGACGAAGGTGTAGGCCTGGTCGGCGTCGAGGATGGTCTGCTTGAGGTCGAGGATGTAGATGCCGTTGCGCTCACCGAAGATGAACGGCTTCATCTTGGGGTTCCAGCGACGGGTCTGGTGACCGAAGTGGCAGCCGGCCTCGAGCAGGGTGCGGATATTAATCTTGGTAGCCATGTTAAACCTCCTGTGGTTTGCCTCCGCGCGGGGTCATCCTCCAAAACCAACCCGGACATGTGCTACCAAAGCCCGGGCACCACGGTATGAAGTAGCCGCGCGTGCGTGATAAAAACCTGTTGCCGTGAAGCAACCCGATGAATGATAGCAGGAATGCATCTTCCTGCCAACCCGCAATCAAAACCACACACCTGAGTGCGACGCGGGACGTCCCAGCCACTATTCGCCGCGGGGATGGGCTTGAGCCACGGCACGTTTGAGCCGATCGGGC
>CABUTP010000297.1 GCA_902494545.1 uncultured Collinsella sp.
CCCTGCAGGAAGCTGTCGTCACCGCCCTCAACTTCGACGACAGGTATTACCAGGAGGTCCTCGACCTCTACACCGCCAAACGCGACCTGTTCTGCCAGGGGCTCGATAGCATCGGTCTTGAGCACAACGTGCCGCAGGGCGCCTACTACGTCATGATGGATATCTCTGAATTTGGCTACGACAGCGACCTCGACTTCTGCGAGGATCTCGCCTCCAAGGTTGGCGTGGGTGCCGTGCCGGGCTCAAGCTTCTTCCGCGAGCCCGTCAACCATCTGATCCGCTTCCACTTTGCCAAGCGAGACGAAACACTCAACGCGGCGCTGGAAAACCTCAAGTCGCTACGTGATAAAATCAAGCCGCGCGGGTAAGGACGGCCCGGCAACTAAAGCAACAAAAGAAGCCCCGCACCGCCCGCCGCGTTGCAGGGCTTCTTTTTAGAGCGCTTTCTTAAATGGTTTAGAGCTCTATACTTTAGTCACGGAGCAACTCGTCCCAGAGAGAGGAATACTATGGCAGAGCAGCAGCTTATCGGAGCACTCGAGGCCGGCGGCACCAAGATGGTCTGCGCCACGGGCTATGCGGACGGTACGGTCCTGGAGCGCGAGCAGATCGCGACCACGACCCCGCAGGAGACCGTCGAGGCCGTCAACGCATGGTTTGCAGACAAGGGCATCGCCGCCCTGGGCATCGGCGCCTTTGGCCCCACCGCGGTCAACCCTGCCTCGCCCCAGTACGGCAAGATCTTGGAGACGCCCAAGACCGCATGGCGTTACTTTGACCTACTGGGAACCATCCAAAACGAGCTCAAGGTCCCCTGCGGCTACGATACCGACGTCAACGTCGCCTGCTTGGGCGAGGTCACCTTTGGTTGCGCTCAGGGCCTCACCGACGTTGTCTACCTGACCATCGGCACCGGTGTGGGCGCTGGCGTGCTCTCGGGCGGTCAGCTCGTGCATGGCATGATGCATCCCGAGGCCGGCCACATCCTGGTCACGCGCGACCCGCGCGACACCATTGGCGAGCATAGCGCCTGCCCCTTCCACGACAACTGCCTCGAGGGCCTCATCGCCGGTCCCGGCGTTAAAAAGCGCTGGGACGGCAAGAGCGCCGGAGACATGGCCGACGACCCGGAGGCCATGGACCTGCTCGCAGGCTATCTGGCGCAGGCGCTCATGACCTACACGCTGTGCTATGCCCCGCAGAAGATCATCATCGGCGGTGGCGTTGCCGATCACACCCCTATCGTGCCGCTCGCCCGCAAAAAGTGCGCCGAGATGCTCAACGGCTACATCGTCACGCCCGAGGTCAACGATATCGACACCTACATTGTCAACAATAGCCTCGAGGGCAAGCAGGGCATCATGGGCTGCTTGGCCCTGGGTTCCGCCGCGCTTCAGCAGTAGGCGAGCCAAAGGGGCGCCGCAACGTCCAACAATCCCATCCTACGAGATAACGCCGCCACGCCCTGTATAAGCCCCCAAACAAAGAAAGGCCGCCTAGGACAAGCAATGTGTCCTAGGCGGCCTTTTTAGCACATATGAGCGATCGTAGAAGATATCGAAACACAACGCCCGTCATCGCTCCGCAGCAGTCGATCATCACATCAGTAATCATACCGGCGCGACCGGGCACAAAGAGCTGAATCGTCTCGTCAATCGAGGGAATCAGCAGTAGGAAAACCGCCGTGGGAAGCAATACGTCAAAGGTGCGACGGCCCTCGATATCAAAAGCGTGCGTCGCCAGAATGCCGAGCACCATGTACTCGGTAAAATGCGCGCACTTGCGAACGACGAAGTTGGTCACCCACTCATACGGAAGCCCCATGCCGTTCAAAAAGCCGCGAACGGCCTCCATAATCGACAGGCTCAACGAACCAGACCCCGTACCGGGAACCAGCGAATTGCCCCAAATGACGAGCACCATGGCGCAGGCGGCAAGCGCCCATTTTCGATCGACCTTAACCATGCGGCAATTATGCCTCCGCGCGCAGCGGCGTAAAGCTGGCGGTACCGCCCTCGATAACGCTCAGATAGGCACGACCTGTGCGCTTGACGGCCGCAGACTGTAGACGGTTGATCTCTTCCTCGAGAATCTGATTGACACGCTCATGGCGGCGGTTTTCCATAACGCCGGCAGCGATAGCCTCGGCGCGCGCGATACCCTCGCGCGAGATACGCGCGGTATCCTCGGGAAGCACGGAGCTGTGGCGGCCGACATAGACGGGAGCAACCGACGCAGGTGAGGCTGCAGGCGTGGACACCGCCACG